>CAYWTU010000319.1:0-5502 GCA_964461275.1 uncultured Pirellulales bacterium
CGAGCTTTTGTCCGACACCTATTTCTGCAACTTCTCGCTGTTCCAGTCGATCCCCGACAGTTGGGCCATCAAGCAGTTGTTCCCGGTCATGCCCATCCATCGGCTCCGCGAGCGACCGACTTGTCCGGCAGTGCTGGGCGACATCACCTGCGACTCGGACGGCAAGATCGACCAGTTCATCGATCGCCGCGACGTCAAGCGAACCCTCCCCCTGCATCCCTTCAACGGCGAGCCGTATTTCTTGGGAGTGTTTCTCGTGGGGGCGTACCAAGAAATTCTGGGCGACATGCACAACCTGTTGGGTGACACCCACGCCGTGCACGTCAGCATGGACGACAACGATCAGGTGGTGCTGGAAACCGTCGTCAAAGGAGACTCGGTTCGCGAGGTGTTGGACTACGTAGAGTTCGACTCCGACCATCTCATCAGCAAGATGCGGACCGATGTCGAGGTGGCCGTGCGCGAAGGCCGGGTCGATTACGAACAGGCCGGCCGGATGTTGCGGTTCTACGAAGACGGCATGCAAGGTTACACGTACCTGGAAGATTCGCACGACAGGTAGGCTCCGCGGGGCGGGTGTCGGGTGCGTGGGAGCACGCAGACCGCTACAATTCGGCCCATGCCGCAGCCGACTTCTCGCCCAACCTGGGTGCGCTACCTGGTGCTGGCCTGGCTCTGCCTGGCGGCCGTGGTGGCCTACTTGGAGCGGAGCGCCCTGGCGGTCCCCGCGTTGACCATTCAGGCCGACCTGAATCTGACCAGCGTTCAGATGGGCCGGCTGATGAGCGTCTTCTATTGGGCCTATGCCTTGGCCCAAATCCCAGCCGGCTGGCTGGGACAACAGTGGGGCACGCGGCGCGGACTGACCACGTTCGTGGCCGTCGGCGCCGGCGCGATGTTCATGGTCGCCTCGGGCAACTACTGGGTAATGTGCCTGGGTCTGTTGCTCTTAGGCACGGCGCAGGCCGGCATGTTTCCTTGTTGTGTGGGTAGTTTTCGCGATTGGTTTCCGCCCCAACGCCGCTCGCTCCCCAGCGGCATGCTCACCGCCAGCATGTCGCTCGGCAGCGTCTTGGCCGCGGCCTTGGCGGGCCGATGGGTGACGTCGCTGGGTTGGCGCGGACTGTTGGCCTGGTTTGCCTTGCCTGGCGCGCTTTGGGCCGCAGGCTTCGTTTGGTGGTTTCGCAACCGACCGCGCGAGCACCACTGGGTCAACGCCGCCGAGTGCGCTTTGATCGAAGCCAACGCGGCTCCACAGCCGACCGGTTTCGCGCCGTCGCCGTCCGACCCTCAGCCTGCCTGGCGAGTGCTGTTGGCCAGCGGCCGGATGTGGTTGGTCTGCCTGCAACACCTGTTTCGGGCAGCCGGAGTGGTGTTTTATCAAACCTGGTTTCCCACCTACTTAAGGGAAGCCCGCGGGATGACACTGGAGCAGTCGGGCCTGTACACAACCCTGCCGATGTTGGGCCTGGTGTTGGGGAGCCTGGCTGGCGGGATAGCTTCCGACGCCTTGGAGCGTCTGACCGGCGACCGCCGCCACAGTCGCCGCGGCCTGGCGCTGGTCTCCACGCTCGGCTGCGCCGCCTACTTCGTCGCGGCCCTTTTGGTTCAATCGCCGGTATGGGCCGTGGGTTTGATCGCCTGCGGCGCCTTCATGGCCGGCCTGTCGTCGCCCATCGCCTATACGATTACGATCGACCTGGGCGGGCCGCACGTGGCAACGATGTTCAGCACCATGAACATGGCGGGGAATATTGGCGGCGCGCTCTGCCCGATGGTCGTGGGCCGGTTCGTGGAGGCCTTTGGCTGGCAGCCGGTGCCGTGCCTGTTCGCGGGAATTTATCTTGCCGCCGCCGCGTGTTGGGTGGCGCTCGATCCGCGCGGCTCGCTGTTCCCGGCGCGGGGCTCAAACTCCGACCGCTGACCCACGGTGTCATGACCCGCGGCGTCACTCATATCATCTATCGCCGCGTCGGCCGCGGTCACCCTGGCAACTCAACATTGTGGTAGATGTCTTGCACGTCGTCGCAGTCGTTGAGCATGTTGAGAAATTTTTCAAACTGCGCCAGGTCTTCGGCGCCGAGCGTTTTGAGGGTCTGCGGAAGAAACGTGATCTCCTGTGTTTCCAGGTCGACATTGGGGAACGCTTCCTGCAAGGCCGTCTTGGCTTTGTAGAACTCAGCCGGAGGCGCGAAGATCGTGATGTAGCCGTCCTTGCTCTCGACCTCTTCGACGCCGACGTCCGCGGCGAACATGGCCTCCAGCACTTGCTCTTCGTTGTCCCCCTTGAACGAGAGAACGGCTACATGGTCGAAGGACATCGCCACCGAGCCGTTGGCGGCCAGCTTGGCGCCGGTCTTGGTAAAGCAATTGCGGACCTCGGAGATGGTCCGCTGCGGGTTGTCGGTCAGACAATCGACGATGATCAAGGCGCCGCCAGGACCGAAACCTTCGTAGCGCGCGGACTGAAAGTCCTCGCCTCCGGCGCCGCTGGCCTTTTGAATCGCCTTTTCGATGACATGGCTGGGCACCTGCTCGCGCTTGGCTTTTTCAACCATGCTTCGCAAGGCCGGGTTGGCTTCGACGTTGGGCACGCCATTCTTGGCCGCCATGTACAACTGCTTGCCGTACTTGGCATACAGCTTTGACTTCTGAGCCGCCGTCTTGAAGATCGACTGCTTGCGCTTCTCAAAGATTCTTCCCATCCGAATTTGCCTTTGTGCGTGAGCGGCGCCGGAAACGTTTCGACCACCGACGGTTCCCCGCGCCGGTCGCTCGCGCTCAGCGGGCCTTGACGCCAAACAGTGCCTGAGCCTGCGCCAGGTGCGGACCAATTCGGCCGGTGATCATTAGCCCCCACATCCGAAAATCGCTGACCAGCGACCACAATGGATACTTAAACGTGGCGGGACGGTTTTTTTCGATCCCGAAATGGCCGATCCACGCCGGGCCATAGCCCGCCACCAGCGCCACGGGCAACAACCACCAGGTTTGCGTACCCAGCGCGTAGGCCAGCACCCCCATGGCCAAGGTCGTGCCGGCAAAGTGCATCGCGCGATTGACGCCGTTGGAATGTTCCCAAAGGTAATAGGGCCAGAATTCCTGATAGGTCTGAAAGCGTTTTTCGCTCATGATTGATCTCCCGGCAAGGCGTGCAAAGAATGCGGCGAGGGGCAGCGGCGTCGGCCGCGGCGATGCGCCCACCGATTATATCTCGTACTCCAGCGCCCGTCAGCCGTGCCGGCGGCGAATGTTTACCCTCCAGCGCATCAATCCGTGGTGCGCAAGGCTTATCGCCGATTGATCTTTCTTTCCATCGCTGGACCCGCATAATACCGGGGCCAAGTCGTACAGGCGAGCGGATGCGGCCGCGCCGCCGTCGCCTATTCACCAGATCGAGATGAACGCATGACTCCAGAAGCCTGGTTTGTCGTGGCTGTCGTGGCCGCGGTATTCGTCTTGTTGGCGATGCCGCGGATGCCGCCCGATTTCGCGCTCATCGGCGGCGTGGTGGTGCTGTTCATTAGCGGCATATTGACCGCGGAGGAGGCGCTGGGGGGCTTGGCCAACGAAGGGATGGTCACCGTAGCCGTGTTGTTCATCGTCAGTGCCGGAGTGACGGAAACCGGGGCGGTCGGCTACTTGGCCAACCGCTTGTTCGGGCGGCCGAGTTCGCCGGTGAACGCCATGGTGCGGATGTCGGCGCCAACCGCGGCCCTCAGCGCGTTCATGAATAATACGCCGCTGGTGGCCATGCTCATCCCGGCCGTCAGTGATTGGGCCAAGCAGCATCGCATCGCGCCGTCCAAGCTGATGATTCCACTCAGTTACGCAGCCATTTTGGGCGGAACTTGCACGTTGATCGGCACCAGCACCAACTTGGTGGTCAACGGCCTGTTGATCAAAGAGTACGATCAACAGGTGGCCGACGCGGGCGTCAGCGATCTACCGCGGGGCCTGGCGATGTTCGACATCACGTGGGTCGGCGTGCCGGCGACCGCGACGGGCCTGACGTTCATGTTCCTGATGAGCCGCTGGCTGCTCCCCAATCGCGTTCCACCTTTGCAGCAATTAGCCAATCCGCGGGAGTACACCATTGAAATGATGGTGCAGGGGGACAGTCCGTTGGCGGGCAAGACGATCGAGGCGGCCGGACTGCGTCACCTGCCGGGATTGTATCTGGCCGAGATCGAGCGCGACGGCGAGATCATGGCGGCCGTCGGCCCCGAGGTGAAGCTCAAGACGGACGACCGACTGTTGTTCGTCGGTGTGGTCGATTCGATCAACGATTTGACGAAACTGCGCGGGCTAGTTCCGGCCACGAATCAGGTCTTTAAGCTCGACACACACCGTTCGCAGCGATGTTTAATCGAAGCGGTGGTCAGCAACCGCTGCCCGATGGTCGGCAAGACGATTCGCGCCGGCGGATTTCGCAACGCCTACAACGCGGTGGTGATCGCCGTCTCACGTCAAGGAGAACGAATCGGCGGCAAGATCGGCGACATCGAACTCGAGACGGGCGACACGCTGCTGCTCGAAGCCCATCCCGATTTCATTGAGCGGCATAAGAACAGCCGCGAATTCTTCTTGGTCAGCCGGCTGGAAGATTCCACGCCGCCGCGGCACGAAAAGGCCTGGATCGCGTTGGGCATCCTGTTGACCATGGTGGTCACCGTGACGCTGTGCGAGAACTTTTTCAAACAAACAAAAATCGACCTAGGGATCGGCGTGATCGAACTGGGCAAGGCTGCCATGCTTAAGGCGTCGATGATCGCGGCGGGGCTGATGATCGTCACTCGCTGTTGCCGGCTGAGCGACGCCCGAAACGCGATCGATTGGCCCGTGCTGCTCTCGATCGCGGCCTCGTTCGCCTTGGGCAAGGCGCTAGAGAAGACCGAGGCGACTAGGTTCATCGCCGATTCTATGACCAACATGGCCGGCGGCAGTCCGTGGTGGTCGCTGGCGGCTATTTATGGGGTGACGCTCTTGGCCACCGAATTGATCACCAACAACGCCGCCGCAGCGCTCATGTTTCCGTTCGCCATCGCCACCGCCGGCTCGCTCCAAGCCAATCCCATTCCGTTCATCGTCAGCGTGATGATGGCCGCCTCAGCCGGCTTCGCCACGCCCATCGGATACCAGACCAACCTGATGGTCTACGGTCCTGGCGGATACAAGTTCAGCGACTACGTCAAAATCGGCGTGCCGCTGGACATTCTCATTTGGGTCGTCACCGTGGCGATCGCCCCGCTGGTGTGGCCGTTCTAGCCCTGCGATCCGTAGGTCAGCCAATTGGACCGGCCGATTCTCGACGCTCGCCGGCCCGTCAAGTACAGTGCTACGTAGATCTTTGTCTACGTAGGGCCAATTTGCGATGGTTTCACCACGACGTCTTTTCTTCCCCGTCGCCGCGGCGCTGGCGGCGATGATCGCCGCGGCTGCCGCCGCCGCTCCCTTCGAGTTCCGCGACGGCGATCGCGTTGTCCTGATAGGTTCCACGCT
>CAYWTU010000320.1:0-5492 GCA_964461275.1 uncultured Pirellulales bacterium
ATCATGATCCTCAGACGAGGCGAGGGTTTCTACAGAGCAGACCTGTCCCCGTTTCTTTCATCCGATGAGGTCGCTCGTTCCGTTTCCGTTGGTGTCCACCGTGCGGCTGACGCGGCGATCGAACACGTCGTACTCATAGCTGACGCCGAGCGCGATCGGGTCTGGCGTGGAGTCATTGGGGTTGCCTGTGCGCTTGGTGGCCGAGGTCAACCGATTACGGTGGTCGAACGTGTAGTCCCAGTAGAACCCTAGCGTTTGATGGTACACCCGCGTGCGATTGCTCTCACCATCGTGGGTGTAGTCCTGGAAGCCACTCAAGCCCCGAAGAATGAGGTCGATCTGATTGTTGTCGGCAGCGGTGTTCTGGTTCCCGCTGGCAATCAGGTAATTGTAGGGCGAGCCCGATCGGAGCCGGCCACGTCTGCTCGCATCGCCGACGCGCCACTGCGCTATGGCCCGCATCATCGACCTGCTTGCCGCGCGGTGTGAGCGCTTGTCGTGCGTGCTGCTGCGTTTCATGCTGCGCACTCGCCGTACTTCATCACCTGAATCGCGTTCCTCGGTTCGAACTGTTCGCTTCCTCGGTGGCCACGGCGTAACCGTTCACACCGTGGGGAGTAGCAAGGAGGCGGTTTGATTGGCGTCCGCGGCGAGTCGGGCGCCAATTCCGCCGCGGTGTGCGAGTTCAGTGCGTTGAAGGTGACACAGTAGGCTCGCTGTTCGGCAACTCGCGCGCCGACCATTTCAAACAGCATTCTGTCTATCTCGAACAACCGATCCGATAGGAAGCTGGTAGACTCGATGGCGGCAGACCATGATTTGCTTCGCGGTGAGGAAACGATTCGCAACGTCTCGCATCATCAGATCGCCGGTTGACAATCTGGGAGTTTCGCCCGCGAGCAAATCGTCCTACTGATCGAGATGCCGCTTGAGCGCCGCCTGCGAATCGGCCGCGACCCCAAAGTAATGTTGCTTCTCCCGGATCGTCTTGCACCATTGCCCATTTCGATGCGGGAAACGAGCAACGTCTTTCGATCGTTTCTTGGGTGTGCTAGCATTGGGCATGGCTTTCTCCGACCGAACAGGTGTCGTAACGGGTGTCGTGCATTCGAGAACTGAGTTGTCCTAGTTGCTAGAGCACGAGTTTTCATGCGATAAAATGGCCATGTTTCGCAATTTGGGCCCGTAGCTCAGCGGTTAGAGCAGGGGACTCATAATCCCTTGGTCGTGTGTTCGAATCACACCGGGCCTATCCCCTGGTTTTCCAGCTCTGGGAAGAAACTCCTCCCGATTGGAACTAAACCAGGGGTTTTTTCGCGCCAAAGGGCGCCAACGTTCGTAGCGTTGGACAACTGGAACCAAGCGGCGGTTCTACCGCAGTCGCGTGTCCGGCTCTCCATCATCGCCGCCCCATGACGGTTCGTCGATAAATAGGTCTTGCCAAGGGCGCAAGAGGAGCCAATCGAAGTCGCCGCCGCCTAGTAGTTGATCAATTACATTACCGGCCGGCGCGTCCGCAACCGGCGTCACGATCGAACGCGTCTCTCTAGGCGAGTCGCTCGCAGTCGGCGCACGTGGGAGCGACGAAACAGGCAGTTCGGAAGCCGCACCTGCAAGTCCGTTGGCGGACAGCGCACCCGCGACGGCCGCGGTCCGCCAAATCTCCCGACCGCGCGCCGGCTCGTTCGCAGTGAAATACACGCGGTCGCCCACGACCGTCAGGTCCTCAGGGTCGCTGCCGAACGGCCCGGGATTCATGTCCGACACCAAGATAGTCCCTTCCAAAGTGCCGTCACTGGTCCATAACTCTGTGCCGTGCTCGCGGTCGGTTGCGACGAAGTACAACCGATCGCCGACGACGGCCAGTTGCTCCGGGCTCGAACCTCTCCAGCCGGAACGAATGTCGCGCACAAGCACGGTGCCGCTACACGTGCCATCCGACTTCCACAATTCGCCGCCATAGGCGTCGGTCTTGGCAGCGAAGTATAGCGTTCCCGCCACATTGATCAGGTGCTGCGGATGGGCGCCGTCGGGGCCGGGAACGAGGTCGCGCACCAGCCGCGTTCCCGACGACGTGCCGTCGGTGACCCACAGCTCTTGGCCGCTGTGCGGATGGTAAGTGGTGAAGAACAACTGCCCACCTACATTCGTGATGCCGCTCGGCAGTTGACCCCGGTAGCCGGCGCCAGGGTAGACGTCCGCGACAATCGTCGTGCCCCCGCACGTGCCATCGCTGCGCCACAACTCCCGGCCGTGGACGCCGTCATCGGCCGTGAAGTACAGCATACCTCCCACATTGACAAAGTCCCGCGGATCACTGCCGGCCGCAGTTGTATTCAAGTCCGCCGCCAGTTCCGCGCCAATCGACAGCAGCGAGCGGTCTTCCAAGACCTCGAACGCCAAATTAGCAAGGAAAGCGGAGTTCGGCCGGACGCGCCGGCTTCGTTCTTTCGCTCTTAACGGACGCCGCAAGAAGCTGTCCCTCGCCATGCCCAGGCTCCCACTTTGGCAAAAAAATGGCCGCTATTCGGTTATGTACCCGCGGACGGGCGTGTCACTTGCGGAGTCCATTCGAAGGTAATGACTTATGTCAACTAAAAGAGGGGACGTCCTGGAGGGGCATTGGCGCCTACATAAGTCACGCCCAGCGGCAGGTTTTTCGGCAGTGAGAGCGGCAGTGGCAGGCGAAGTGCGGGTTCATCTCTCCCAGCGGGAGAGGGGACCGGATTGGCGCAAACCGTTTTGGGTCTGGATACCTATGTTGAACGAAACCACCGTCGATTACGCTGGGTAGATACCAGTTCCAGATGCGGACCGCGAACTCGATCTCGCCGCGTTGGGCCCGCCCCTGCCCCGTTGCGTTTTCAACCCCCGCGGGTCACGCTAGGTGAACCCGCAGAAGGCTTTTCGCGGCATGAGGCTGCCAACCACCGGTCATTGACCGGTGGCTAAGGAACAACCGAAATTTCTTTGCGGGCCCATTTTGCCGATCGTCACCCGCCCGTAACCTGCCTGGGAGCATTAATAACTATGCCTCGCCGATCGCTCGTTGTTCTACTTGCCTTGGGTCTCGCCACCGGATCGTTTCTTTCCGCCACGCTATCGGCTCGCGCGGCCGACGCGCTGCGCGTCGGATTTGCCGAGAACGACATCACTCCCGACGTCGCCGGCAAGAAGCCGGTTTGGGTGGCCGGCTACGGACAAAACCGCAAGGCCACGGGCGTTCATGATCCGCTCATGACCCGGGCGCTGGTGCTGGAAAGCGGCGGCCAGAAGATCGCACTCGTCTCGGCCGACGTGGTGGGGTTGCAGTATCCCACGGTCAAGCAGATTCGCGCCAAGCTCGAAGGCTACGCCTACGTCATGGTGCAGGCCACGCACAACCACGAAGGGCCGGACACGATGGGCCTGTGGGGGCCCAATCCGTTCAAGAGCGGCGTCGATCCCGAGTACATGACGCGGCTCATCGATCAATCGGTCGACGCGGTCAAGAAGGCCGAAGCCAACTTGGCCACCGCGACCGCCGCCTATGGCACGGCCACCGACGACGCAGCGCTGCGCGACAGTCGTTTGCCGCAGGTCGCCGATGGCGTGCTCAGGGCGATTAAATTCACGTCGCCCCAGGGCGCCGCGCCTTTGGTGATTCTCGTTCAATGGAACTGCCATCCCGAGGCGATGGGAGGGAGCAACACCGAGATCACGGCCGACTTCATCGCCACCACGATTACCCGGCTGAAAGAAAAGTACAAATGTCCGATCGCGTATTTCACCGGTGCGGTGGGCGGTCTGATGGCCCCGCCGCGAGGCATCTATAAAGACGCGCAGGGCAACGAACTCAAGGAAGGCGACTTTGCCTATTGCGAAAAGTACGGCGAGGTGGTGGCCGAGCTGGCCGTCAAGGCAATCGACGCCGTGCAGCCGTTGGCGCTGACGCCGTTTGTGGTCTCGGCCAAGCCGATCACGGTGCCGCTGGAGAATCCGCTGTACATGGTGGCCCGGTCCACAGGCATTTTGAAACGTGACGGACACGCCTGGACCGGCGACTTTGAGGAAGTGGGCGAGGTGCTGACCGCGAAGAGCCTGGCCGCGGCCAAGGCAAAAGACGCCGGCGAGAAGAAAGAAGAAATCCAGGCGGCCGCCTCGACCGAGGTGGCGTACCTGCGGTTGGGCGAGTTGCACGTGGCCTGCATCCCGGGCGAAATCTATCCAGAGACGGTCTACGGCCAGTATCCGGACCCTGTGGAAGCGAACGTCGATTTCCCCGAGGCCGCGCTCGAGCCGCCGGTGATGAAGACGCTGCCGGGCCCCAAGACATTGTTGTTGGGGTTGGCCAACGACGAACTGGGGTACATCGTGCCGAAACGGCAATGGGACGTGGCGCCGCCGTTTGCCTATGGCCGCAAGGACGCGCAGTACGGCGAGGAGAACAGTTGCGGGCCGGAAGTGGCGCCGATCTTGATGCAGGCGCTGGTCAACCGGGTTCGCGACGCGGCTAGCCAAGCGGCGAAGTGATCTGTCGAGGACGCGGGTTGCTCTGCGCCTCCGCAGCGCACCGGAGTTGACGCAAGTGCGCTCGCATGGCGCGGCGGAAGGGGAGCGAAATGAGCCACATGGCCGGTCGAGCCGCCCAAGACTTCGGGTAAAGCTCGAATTGCCGCGTCACCCGTGTGCCGGCGCCGTGCGGCGCGAAATCGAGCGTTTCGATGAACTTTTCGGCCAGCCGGGAGAGCGGCCGAGAAAACTCACCGAATTGCAGCGCGACGCGCCTCTGCGGTTCCCAAACCACGATCTGCTCAACGTGACTTGAGCCATCGGTGTTCTGCACCCGAATCCGGCTGCCAAGTATCTCCGGAGTTCGCAGCTCAAACTCCGCCCGCCGGATGCCGGGCAACGGGCCGTAACCTTTCCAGTCGGACCAGCGATCTAAGTCCAGCAGCGCGTGGGCGATTTCGGCCGGTAACATCGGCAGCGTTTCTGCGCAATGGAAGACGAGGGGTTTCTGCGCCATAGCGGGCCGCGCGTCCGACCGAAAGTAGGGGTTCTATGAATTCATCTCGCCGAATCCTATCGGACCGACCGAGGGCTGACCAATCTGGTACGATACGCCGGCCGACTCGTCTTGCAATCAGTACTGTGAAAGAGAAACCGATGATGGCGGTTCAACTCGACTGTCCGGGCTACATGTACGATCTCGTGCGCCGGGCGATTCACCGACCGGTCGAGCGTTGGTCGATGGATCGGCGCATCGTGGCGGCCGTGGTGTCTCTGTGGCTGGCGCTGTTCGTGCGCTTCGCGGCGCAGGCTGCGCCGCCGCCGGCCGATGAGCCCACCACGCTTGCCGCCGCCCGCAAGGTGTTGGACCTCCGCGAGTTTCCGCTCCTGCCGGGGGCCAAAGGCGCCGCGATTCGCAACTTGGGCACGCTGTTCTGCGAAACGCCAGGCGAGAGTAAGCAGGCCTGCGCGCTGCTCAAGGCCGAACTGGAAGAGCGCAA
>CAYWTU010000321.1:0-5487 GCA_964461275.1 uncultured Pirellulales bacterium
GCATCGCTCAGCGGCGCCACCACCGAGTTTTGCAGATAGCGCTGGCCCTGGCGAAAGGTCACTTCGTAGTCCAGTTTGCGCCAAGCCAACTCGCGGACAATATTGTCGGCCAGCGAACGCGGGTCTTCGCTCGGCGGCGCGTCGATCGCTTTGAACCGCAGGTTCTTCATGTCGCGAACGACATGGAACTCAATGCAGATTGCCTTGACCAGTCCGGTCAGCGCGCCTCCCAGTGGCGCCGACACGGCCCCCTTGAATCCTAATTCTCCTCCCAACGACGTTACCGCCACCACCGTAGCTCGATCCAGCCACTTCTGTTCGACGGCCGCGGCGAGCCACTTTTGTGCTACCCAAAATGGTCGTCGTACCTGTCGCTCGAACTGCGCCGTAAACGAGGCCTCGTCCCACAGGTCGGCCGGCGTTGGGTCATGATCGGAAAATAGAAACAGATGCGGGGCGGGCCCGGCGCGGATAATTCGATCCAGGCCAGCGACCGCTTCCTCCGTCGTCAGTCGCGAGTCAAAGGCATGTACCGGCACGCCAGCGCTCTCGAGCCGCGCCCGCAGCGCCGCGGCAGCCGGGTGGTCGCCCAGCAACACAGCCGGCCCCTGCCAGGCCGGTTCTCGCGGCGCGTCGGCGTCGAAAGGCGCCGGCACCGTTCGCATCACGAAACGCCGCGAGGCCAGCGGGTCGGCCACGAGCGCTGGCGCCGGGGGGCGGACCGTGGGCTCGAGTTGACCGACCGGCGCAGGCGCCGCCTTGGCGATAGCCGGCGCCGCGGCGGCGTTGTTGTGTTCGCCGGGCCCCAAATGCGAACGTCCGTTGCCGTTGGACGTGTGTTTGCCGTTCGCAGGTTTTGCGTCGCGCTGCTTGGACGTGGTGGGGGCGCGGCCAATTCCCAGCAGCGTCCCCACGGCCACGGGACCCTCGCCGCCCGGCTCGTCGCCTGCTGCCAACCATACCTCGCTGCCGCCAACTTCGATCACGGCCGTCACCGCCACCGGCGCTTCTTCCGTTAGTATGCCAACCGGGGCCTCGTCGAACGCCGCGCTGATCGTTGCGCCGTTGTAAACCGCCGACCGCTGGGCCAAGCCCCGCAGCCGCTCGACGGTCTGAGCCAGCAATCCGTCGCTCAAGCCCGCGGCAACGACCGCCTGAGAGGCCGATTCGGAGGCCAGTGAATGGCCGGCGCCGTCGACGGCCAGCGTCTCAGTCGTGCTGCACTGCCCAAGCACGAACGTGCCGTCCACATTGTCCGTGTGCAAACAATGGGCCGCCTCGTCCGGCGTGCTGGCCTGAGCGAGCAGGCCAGTAACGGCTGGCAGCCAGCCTCGCGGGACGGCGCGGCGCGAACTCGACTCTCCCGCCGACGGCGCTGCGCCGCTGACGGAGAGTCCCTGGGCGTTGACGCCTGCCACCGCGCCGACGCAGCCCGCCAGCGCCACAACCGCGTGCGCGGCGCCCAAGCGGCAACGACCACGCGCCGGCGTGCACCATTCCCTCGCCCGTTCGTCGGGCGGCCGCCGACTGCCAGTGTGCGGCGCCGAAATCGACCGTGACGGCCAGGTTGTGCCACAACACACTTTCCAACAGCACATCCGCGCCGTCGGCAATTCCCTGCAGTTCATCCAATTCTTCGTCGCCAAAATGGGCTCGTAGGTCGCTGACGTTTGCCAGCCCGGGCATTTCGTCGCGGGCGTTGGGCGACAGGTCTGCATACATCCGCAGTGTCTGGCGAATTTCCGCCCGCAGTTTTTCCCCGTGCTGTTGCCCCATTTCATAGGGCGTGCCTGCCACGACGAGCGGCTCGGTCGAGGTGGACGGCGTCCAGGGAGCTGGCTGCGCCGCCGGGGAGGCGGTCGGCTGCGGAGCTTCCTCAATTTCTTTCACCCGAGGCGCCGCCGGAGCGATGGCCGCCGGTTCGGCCGCAGCGCCTTTGCGCGGCACGCTGCGCAAGAAGTCAAGGACGTGTCGCAGTGTGGGGAACATGTCGAGCGTCAGGTCGGCCGTCGGCGTGACGTCAAAGTACTCCTGCAACTCGCCGAAGAGCTGGGCCTTCTTGATGCTGTCAATTCCCAGATCGGCCTCCAGGTCGGCGTCCAGTTCGACCACTTCGGGCGGATAGCCTGTCTGTTCCACCACGAAGTTGATGAGAAACTGCTCGAGCTCTTCGACGCCGGCGGCCACGGCCTCCCGCTCATCGGCCGCCGCCGTGACCGACGAGGCTAGCGCTAGCGCCGGCGCCAGGGGCGACGCGTTTGTCGCCGTCAGGTTCCCCTTGGTCGGCACGGTCCTGAGGAAGTCGAGGACGTGCCGCAGCGTGGGGAACATGTCGAGCGTCAGGTCGGCCGACGGCGTGACGTCAAAATATTCCTGCAGCTCGCCAAAGAGCTGGGCCTTCTTGATGCTGTCAATTCCCAGATCGGCCTCTAGATCGGCGTCGAGTTCGACCACCTCGGGCGGATAGCCCGTCTGCTCGACGACGAAGTTGATCAAGAACCGCTCCACTTCCTCCGCGCCGGCGCCGCAGGCGGCGGACGGCAACGCGGTCGCCATGGCGCTGGACGCCGATGGTTCGAGTACCTCCGCAGGTGTCGCCGCAGGCGCTGCAAGGTCGCCCTTGGTCGGCACGGTCCTGAGGAAGTCGAGGACGTGCCGCAGCGTGGGGAACATGTCGAGCGTCAGGTCGGCCGACGGCGTGACGTCAAAATATTCCTGCAGCTCGCCAAAGAGCTGGGCCTTCTTGATGCTGTCAATTCCCAGATCGGCCTCTAGATCGGCGTCGAGTTCGACCACCTCGGGCGGATAGCCCGTCTGCTCGACGACGAAGTTGATCAGGAATTTTTCGAGCTGGGGAGCGGCCGCCGGCGTCGCCTCAACGACAGGCGCTGGCGGCGGCGCGACGGCCTTGGCGATCGGCAACGCAGGTGGCGCCGGTGGGGCCGGCCTGGCCGGCGAGGGGCGCGGCTCGCCAGGACGCGCGCCCTGTTTGTTCTGCGCCGCCTGTCGCATCCGCTCGCGGCGACGCGCTGTGGCGTCGAAAGCCAGCAGCTCGTGCTTCTTTCCCGGCAGGGTCGCTGCCGCTGGCGCGGCCGGCATTTCCGCGCGATAACAGCCCAACTGCTCCAACGTCTCGCGAACCTTAACGATGCCCGCCGCGGCAGCCCCCTTGGGCGCATCGCAGGCGATGCACGTCACGTCCGAACGCGAGACGATCTTACGGTGCAGCTTGGTCAGCACTTCGCCGGGACCGACTTCCACCAGCACGCACGGCCGGCCCGCGGTCACCGCTTCAATGAGATCGACATACAGCACCGGCGCCGAGAGCAGCGACACCAAGTTGCGGCGGACGTCGTCGCCCGTGGCCGTCAGGCGATTGTTCGTCACGCTCCAATGCGGGAGGCGCGGGTCGCCGATCGCAGCGGCGACAATCTGACGCTCAAAGTAGCCGGCTGCCGGCTTCATGAGGGGAGTATGGAACGGCGCGGGAACCGCAATGATCTGCGATGAAAGGCGCCGCGGTTTGAGCAAGGCTTGGAATTGCTCCAATGCCTCGTGCGTTCCGCCGACCACCGTTTGCTGCGGGCTATTGTGATTAGCCACCGCAATCGGCAGGCCACTATCGCCGATCAGCCGCTCGATGTCGGTCCGGTCGGCGGAGACCGCCAACATGCCGCCGACCACTTTAGCGGCGGCCACCCCGTCGCACCGCGCGCGCGTCAGGACCATGGCGGTTTCCAGGTCCATCGCCCCGGCCGCCACCAGCGCCGGATACTCGCCGTAGCTGTGCCCCAACACTTCGTCCGGCCGTACACCCCGTTCGGCCAACGCGGCCATGTACAGGTTGTCGGTCACGAGCATCGACAATTGCGTCAACCAGGGGTTCTTGCCCAACTCCGCCGCCGCGCCCCACGCGAATTCGGCAAAGCGAGGGTAACCGTAGCGGGTGAGTAGTTCGTCCGCCTGGCGCAGCGCCTCGGCCGCCGCCGGCGACTCTTTGACCAACGCTTCGGCCATCCCGGCGTATTGCGAACCTTGGCCCGAGCAACAAAACACAATCCGCGGCCGCTCGGCGCCGCCGGAAATACCCATCGCCGCAGGTTGTGCCTGGACAACGGGCGCTGCCGCGGTCTTGAGCGGCGCGGCGATGGCCGGCGCTGTTGGCGACATGGTTTTCCGCATGGCGGTTTCTCCCGCTTCAATCACGGCTTGATAGGTGACGCCTCGCGATCGTGTGGCCACCGCGGCCAACAGCGGTCGATCGCCCACGGGCTTCAGCGGGGCATCGGCCGTCACCGCCGCGGCCGCCGTGCCCCATTCCCCCAGTGCCGCCGGCTCGATCAGGCCCATCGGTTTTGGAATCGTATGCCGGGCCATTTCCAAACCGGCCTTTTGCAGCGACGCCATCCCGGCGGCCGCTTCAGCGTGGCCGATTTGTCCCGCCACGCTGCTCAATGCCAGCGGCTCGTTGCGTGACGATGCGTAGGCGGACGCAACGGCGCGCAAGGTTTCGATTTGACCATCGACGGCGACCGCGCCGTCCAGTTCCAAGACCTGAACGTCGTCAGCGCAGGCATCGGTCCCAGCGAGCGATCGCTGCACCGCAAGGCCCATTGCCTCGGGCGCTGCCGCATGATGCGCCGCGCCGACTCCCCGGATCACAAATTGCACCGTGTCGCCATCGCGCCGGGCCGCCGACAGACGCTTCAGCAAGAGCACGCCAACCCCTTCGCCCGGCACGTAACCCCGGGCCTGGGCATCGAGCGGGCACACCCGCTGAGCGTCGGGCGCCAACATGCCGGTCATCGCCAGCGCCTCATACTCCGGCAGGCCCAGTCGTCGCTGGCCGGCGGCGCAGATCATCATTTCGCAATCGCCGGCCAAGAGCGCATCGACCGCCAGCGCCAAGGCCGCCAAGGCCGAGCCGTGTCCGGCGTCGATGGCCACGGCGCCGCCCATCAGGTTCCACGTCTTGGCGGTCCGCGAGGCCAGCGAGCTGGTGCTGAAGCTGCCGGTCTCGTCGATCAGCGCCGGCCATAGGTTGAGCAGCGTCTTGGTGAACTTCTGCTGTATGGCGGCCACTTGGTCCGCCGCCAGCTCGTCGGCCGACAGAAGCTGCTCGATGTGCTGCCGCAACTCGGGCAGGCGCAGACCCAACTGCAACTGAAAGGCGAAGTCGCCGCCAAATTCGGTTCCCACCACCACGCCGACGCCGGTGCGGTCGAACGGTCGCGAGTCGTAACCGGCTTGTTTGATCGCCTGATCGGCCGCGTCAAGCAGCATGAATTGCAATGGGTCGGCCTGCGCCACTTGCTTGGGAGGTATTTTGTGTTTCTGCCAGTCGTAGACAAAATCGGTGATGAATCCGCCCCGCAGATTTTCCAAGCACAGCTCGCGTCCCGGGCCGGGCCGCCGCACCAGATCGCTTCGCCAACGGTCGGGCGGCACAGGTCCCTTGGGATCGCGGTCGCTGGTCAGGAGGTTCCA
>CAYWTU010000322.1:0-5446 GCA_964461275.1 uncultured Pirellulales bacterium
ACCGCCGCCGGATGAGTTCGCTGGCGTGAGGCTTGATTCGGGGTCCCCGCTCATCGTGCAATTGCAGACAGCTTGGGGCGAAGCGCGCGAACTGCTTCGCTATCAAGCCTATGAGTTCCTGGAAACGGTGCTGGAATTCCCCGGCCGCAAGGGACAAGCGGACCGCGTGGTACGGTTGCTGCTGTACCCCCGGTTTACCGACCAGGCAGGCCAGGCCGATTGGAAAATCACGGCCCAGGTGGCTGTGCTAACGCGACAAGACCCGATAACGGCCAGCGCTCGCCTGCGCACGTTGTTGACGGATGAGGACCCATCGGAACCACAAGGTGAACTGGTTCTGGACGACCGACATTGCGTCGTTGCCGCCTCGATGCCCTCCGGCTGGCCAACCGACGAACTTCAAGGGCAAGATTGGATCGCAGTTCTGGGTCGATGGTTCCGCAGCAGGTTTGAGGAGATTCGGGAAATGCGGTTTTCACGGCATCCCGACGTGTTCGAGGTCCGCTGGTCGGGTGAATCCCGCGGCGAACGCATCGAAGCTCGTGCGCTCCGCCGCCCGCGATGGAATGAGCAAGGAGAACTCGTCGGTGGCCTCGTGCTGTTGAAGTTCAAGCTCTCCCAACGCCTGCGCGCCGACCAGCACTTGGCACACGCCCGCCAGCGCCTGCGAGACTGGAACAAGGCCCACGATCCAATCGTCGTCCAGATCGACGGCCGCGACACGGTGGTTTGCGTCGAACCGGCCGGCGCGCGGCTGCTCGGCATCGATTTGTCGACCTGCGTCGGCTGCCGCGGCGCTGCCGTTGGCGACCTGCTTACGAAGGAGTGGGGGCCAGCCGAGCCATGGCCGCTCGACGACGCACCGGACGCCGACGATACGACCGCCGCCTACTTTCAGGCCGCACGGCCGGCGCTCGTTCGCACCGTCGTCCTGCCAAAGGCGCACGGTCAGAACAGGAGCGCCAGCGAGTTTCGAGTCATGACGGCCCTGCCACTCACCAGAGATGAAACTCGGTCCGCCGTGCAGCGCGCCGCGGCGGCCTGGCCACGGGAAGACGGGGCCCTAGAGATGGAATTGTCGACCGACCTAGAGGGGAATCTCCTGGGGTCTCTGCCGGCCGCGATTGTCGCCATTCCAGCGGCACGGGAGGCCCGCACCCTTGAACACTTGGGCGCGGCGCTGGCCGCCGCCTGGGGAACGCCGCGAATGGTTTCCGAGCGCTTTGATAGTCACCTCGTTGAACAACAGGTGGCCTATGAGCATCCGCAGGGCGTACGCACGGCTCGTTCCTTGCGCTATCCCGATTTCGACGCCGTCGGCCGCTGCGTCGGCTGGCGCTACGCGGTGCTTGTTTCGCAACCTGCGGCAGGCTAGCCGCGATCCGTAGCCAGCAGCTTTTCCAGCGCGGCCAGGCCGGTCATGCCCGGCACGATGCCGATAGCACGGGCTGGCTCACTTACTTCCACGATCTTCGCTTCGTACAGGTCTTCCGGCTCGCACAGCGGTTTGGCGGGCGTGCCGCGGGCGATGGCCACGATCAGCCCGAACTCGCCGGCGATCTTGACGTCGTAAATGCCGCAGCCCACCAGCCCTCGCGCGGTGTGAATGGCGCAGTATTGTCCGCCGGGCCAGCGGTAGCTCGTGCCCATCACCGTGCCGTGCGGCGTTTCCAGCGGCGTGTTGCGGGTAACCAGTTGACCGAGTCCCATGGCAAGGCTCTCCTGGGCATGTTGCGACGCGGCGCGACTACTTGAGCGACATGATGTAGGCGATCACGTCGGCCAGCGTCTGCCGGTCGAGTTCTTTTTCCATCCCCTCGGGCATGATCGACAGGCCCGTACTGCGCATTTCCTCGATGTTCACCCGCAACACCGTGTCCGTGGCGGCCTCGGCCCTCACGAGCGTCACCCCCGCGGCGGTTTCGGCGGCGATCATGCCGGTCAGCGTGCGGCCGTCGTCGGTTTGAATCACATAATTCAGATACTGCGGGTTCACCTCGCGATTGGGGTCGAGCACGTTGAGCAGGATCGCCTCGGCGCCGCGGCTCTGCATGGCCGCCAAGTTGGGTCCCAGCTCCTGCCCAACGCCTTCCAACTTGTGGCAAACCGAGCACGTCTTCTTAAAGACGGCCCGGCCGCGGGCGGCGTCGCCGGCCATTTCCAGTGCCGGTCGATAGGCGTCGACCACTTCCTGCCGCCGGGCCAGCTTGGCGGCGGCGAACAAGGTCTCGGCACGCTTTTGAACGGTCGCATCGGTTGACTTCAGAAGTTGCTGAATGCGGGCCGGCTCGATGTCGGTCGGCTGCACCACTCCTGCGGCCACGGCGTCCAACAGCGCGACGATTCGTTCGGACCGCGCGAACAATAGCTCCGTGGCCTGGCGTCTCAGCGACGGCCCGAAGCCGGGCCAGGCGGCGGTGATCGCCTGCGCCGCATCCGGCTCGTGGAATTGGCCGATGACCGCCAGCGCCGCCGACTGGACCGCCGACGGCGTCTGCGACGACAACAGTCCGGCCAGCGTCTGGCCTACCTGCGGCCAACTTCCGAGCGCCAAAACTTGCGCGGCGCCGGCCCGGGTGGACTCCGAACTGTCGGCTGCCGTCACGGATTGCATAGCGTTGTTGACGGCTTGATCGAGGTCTTTAAGCAGCCGACCATCGGCGACCCCTGCGACGCGATTGCGCCAGCCTGCGTCGCCACGCGTCGCGAGGAGTGCAAAATCGATAAGCTGGGGTCGGGCACGATCGGCCTCGGGACCTTGGAATCGGGCGAACATTTCCCATACGGAATTCAATTCCTGGGTGTCGCGGGCGGCGGCGATTTGTCCCAAAAGCTGATCGAACCAGCGGCCCGCCCGGTCGTGTTTGCGGAATAGGGGATCGGCCATCAGACCGCTCAACACCTCGCCCGCGCCGGTTCGCAGTCCAGACATGACAGCCAAGCGGAGCATGTCGTCGTCGGGGTGCGCCGTGGCAAGCGCGGCGAAGGCGGCGCTGCGCCGCGGCGAAGGCGGCGCATCGCCCAGCGCCAACGCCGCCTGATAAAGGACGACGGGATCCTCATCGTTCACGGAAGTCGCCAGCAGTTCATCGACGAGATAGCTTTCTTCGCGTAACCGTCGCTCGCTCAAGCCAATGGCGTGCCGCCGTACGCCCGGATGCCGATCGTTCATGCGAGTCATGACCTGAAGATTATTGAGCGCCTTCATGCCGTCGAGGGCATACAACGCATGTAACCTGGCCCGCGGCTCGGGGTGCGTTTCGAGCATTTCGACCAGCGGTTCCTTCGCGGCCTTGTCCTGCCGCGTGTACAACAGGCGCGCCGCGGCGTCGCGGCGCCAACCGTTCGGGTGCGCCAGCGTTTGCACCAATTCGGCCGTGCTGGCCTTGGAAAACCGAGGCAGCATGGGCTGCTTAAAACCGTCCGGCACAATCCGATAAATTCGGCCCCGGTCGCGGCCGCTGGTCAGGTCCAGATGTTTCTTGATGAGCGGCGGAATACTGAGCGGGTGTTCGATCACTTCGCGGTACATATCCAGAACGTACAGCGTCCCGTCCGGAGCGTTGCCAAACTGCACCGGTCGAAACCAGGTGTCGCGCGAGGCCAAAAACTCCCGGCCCGGGTCGGCCCGCCGGGCGACATGCACCACGCCGCTGCGGTCGACCAGCTTGCGATGCACCACGTTGCTTCCCACGTCGCCTACGAACATTTGTCCCACATATTCCTTGGGCCAGGCGTCGCCGCGATAAATCGTGATGCCCGTGCCGCTGGTGAAATATCCCGCCGGCCGACCGCCCCCTTCGACCACGCCCGGTACAATCCCCTGCACCCGCAGCCGCGTGCGCACAATGCGCCACGGTTCGATCTCGCTGAGCCGGAACACCTCGGCCTGCGGGCCGTCTTCGGCAATACTCCGCCGCGGACTACCGGCCGAGAGATAGGGATTGCGGGCCAGGTAGCGGTCTTCGATCACAATCTGTTGGGCGTGATCGCTGTTGTGACAAACGTAGCGTGTGCCCCAATCGTCGAACGACAAGCCGTGTTGCGCCCCGCCGCTCATCGCTTCGAGTTCCAGCGTGCGCGGATCGAAGGCAAAATCGCGGCCATTGAGCGACACCAGCTTGGCGTCCGGCTGATCGGCCCGGCGCACCTGTCCGCCCGAAGCGCTCGTGGCGCCGTAAATGCGGTTGTCCAAACCCCATTGAAAACTGTTCAATAGTCCCTGCACGTTGCTCTTGCCGAAGCCTGTGAACACGGCTCGGCGCTGGTCGGCTTTGCCGTCGCCGTCGGTGTCCTTCAGGAACAAGATGTCCGGCGCGTCGCCTACGAACACTCCACCGTCCCAGCAGATCACCGCGGTGGGCCATGAAAAACCTTCGGCAAACGCGCTCGACTTGTCGAAGCGGCCGTCGCCATCGGTGTCTTCCAAGAGCCGCACGATGCCGCGGTTCTCGTCGGGCTGTTCCGAGTAGCCGCACATTTGAACGATGTACAGCCGGCCGTCTTCATCAAACGACATGGCCACCGGATCTTCGACGAGCGGCTCGGCGGCAACCTGTTCGAGACGAAAACCGGGCACGATTTCAAAAGATGCCATGGCCGCGGCGGGTTCCAAAGGCGCAATCCGCGGCAACTCGGCGGCGTAGTCCTTGTCGGCCGAATCGGCGGGGGGGTCCGCCGCGTCCGCGCCGCTCGCCAGGGCGCAAATCAGCGACAGGCACGCCAGCGCCGGCAGCGATCCGAGAATCATGAGACGACTGGGCATCGTGGGCGGGGCGAACGTAAGAAAAAGACGACAGGCAGCGCATCGCCAGAATACTCTGCCGGCCGGCGCGCCTCAACGGACGGCAAGGCGCCGCCACCTCGTCCGATCGCCTGTTGCGAGCAAGGCGGCAGATGCTACGATAACCACCGAAGATGACAGATATTGCGGTAAGTCGTGCCGAAAATCGCACCAGGGAGGGTCTTTGCCGATGGCCAACAAGGACAAGAAAAAAAAGCTCGGCAAGACCAAGTCGGCGGAACGTTCCAAGGGTGGCAAGGGGAAGAAGAAGCCGCCGAGCGTTGCCGTCCAGTGGAACTCGGTCCAGGATGCCGACTGTCTGAAAGGGATGTCCGCCCTACCTGATGGTTGCATTGACTTGGCGTTTGCCGACCCGCCGTTCAATATCGGCTACAAGTACGACGTCTACGACGACCGGCGCAAGGCTGAAGAATACATCGACTGGTGCCGTAAGTGGACCGGCGAGATCACCCGCTTGCTCAAGCCCAACGGGACGTTCTGGCTGGCCATCGGCGACGAGTTCGCCGCCGAACTCAAAGTTCTGTGCCAGCGCGAACACGGCCTGTCGTGCCGCAGTTGGGTCGTGTGGTACTACACATTTGGCGTCAACTGCAAATCCAAGTTCAGCCGCAGTCACGCCCATCTGTTTCACTTTGTGAAAGA
>CAYWTU010000323.1:0-5443 GCA_964461275.1 uncultured Pirellulales bacterium
CTGGAAGTCCATCCCGACCCGGAGCACGCCCTTTCCGACGGCTACCAATCGCTGAGCCTGCCGCAGTTCGAGCGGACCATGGAGTTGTGCCGCAAGGTGGCTACGGCGCTGGGTCGGGCGATGTAGCGATCGGTCGCTGTGTTTGGCAGGGCGCGGTTTGCCCCACGTCATTTCGGCGCCGGCAGGAGTTGCCTTTCGGCCAGCAACCTGTGCAATTCCTCCGCCGCCAGGCGGTGGGCGAGTTCGTTGGGGTGCATGTCGGTCTCGTGCACCCAAAAATCTCGGCTTTGGCCGTTACGTTCGAGCGCGACGCCCACGTCCAAGACAGGAACTGCGAACTCTCGAAGGCTCGACTCCAGCATGTCCTGAATCTTTGCCCAACCAAATGCCTTCTCCGCCATTCGAAACAGCATCACCACGAGGGCGGCATCGTCATCGCGGCAAAGCCGAGCAAGCTTCACAACCTCGCCTTGGCACCGGCGGTAGCTATCGGCATTGGGTTCGATCTGGTCGTTGGTGGGAAAGACGTTGACGTCTCCGGGAAGCCACTCAAAATCGTTGCCACAGATTTGCAGAATAACCACGCGCGGTCGGTATTGCCGCACTTCGCGCTCATAGCAAACACGTTCGTTGCCGGTGTTGTAGGCAGGCCGTCCGCAATTAATGACTTCATACTCGACTTCGTCGGACGCCGTTTGTTGCAATCCTCGTTCGAGCACGCTAGCGAACGTGTCTCGTTCGTGCACTCCTATTCCGTGCGTGTTCGAATCGCCCAGGCAGGCAATCCGGAAAGTGCTAGCCGACGGTTGCCGAGGATAATCGCGGCCACGGAACCCCATTCCGTTGGTCTGGTATTCGACCATGTACCTGGTCAATGGGGCGGCGCAGGAAACTCGCTGATCGCCTGCAAACAACGCAAAGTCGGCGATTTCTACCGGCGCTTCGCTTCCCGGAAGATCAAAGGCAACCCCCACAAGCCCCTCGCCCGCGGGAGCCGGGATATCGAAATGAAACCGCTGCCACTGTGCCTCGAGCCCGATCGAGACGCTATCGGCAGGTTCTCCGCGCCGCTCGACAATGAATCGACCCTCCACTGCGGCGCCAGCGCGAGCGCGGAACTTCGCCGTGCAGCGGCCTCCCACTGGAAGTTTCCAATGGTCGCAACGAAACGAAAACCTTGATCCGTCGTCGGGCGATACGCCGCTCAAATTCAATTGCACCCTTTGATCTTTGTCGCCCAACAGCGTCACTCGCGCTCGCATTGGAGATGCGGCCGAGTTGTACAGCGTCCAGGCAAACCAGTGCGCGGGCCCGGCGTCGCCAAGGTCCGTGAAATAGTTGCGGGGATTCGTTGGATAGAACTGAAACGATCGCGAATAGGGAAACAGGGAGTAGAACATTTCTGGATCGGGCGTTTCGCCGCCCTCCAAGTAGTGTATCGCAAGCCGTTGCGGTTCGGTTCGCCGCGGCTCAAGTACGGGCACAGGCGCAAGCGGAGCGCTGACCGGTTTGTTATGGACGCTGGCCGCGAACACGACGACAACGGCTACAACCGCAAAGAATTCCGCCCAAAACGCTGGCAGACGAAACGCCATCACCAGCGACAGCAAAACCAGCACCCCCAGCTGGGGCAAGATCAACGCGGCCGCCCAGGGATGCGCGCGGCGTTGGCCAGAGAGGATCTCTGGCCCAAGGGCG
Source organism: uncultured Pirellulales bacterium (assembly GCA_964461275.1). Lineage (GTDB taxonomy): Bacteria > Planctomycetota > Planctomycetia > Pirellulales > CAYNRE01 > CAYWTU01. Next base: position 1,699 of record CAYWTU010000323.1, read on the forward strand.
AGTGTGCAGAACGCCGCCGTCGCAACAACCATTCCCAAAGTCAAACGCCAATCGCCCCGCAGCAACCAATACGGAGCGGCGACGACGATCGCCGTCGCCAGACACCAAACCACGGTGCGTATGAAAACCGGGTAAATCCCCATCCCGACAGCCACACACAACGTGATCGCCAACAGCGCCAAATGCATCCGCAACATCGCCGTCGCAGGCGAGGGTCGGAACGGTCGGCGGGTGACGTCAGGAGAACTCACGTACTTTGGAGAGGCTCGGTCAGCGAATGGAGAAGTCCTGGCGCTGCGGGAGACGTCCGGCCGCAGCTACCACTGTGAGCGATTCCCCGCCGGTTCCCATTGTATCCTGCTGGCGTCCCGCGACGCCGATGGTCGCGGCGAAACACGCGGCCGGTCGGAAGGGCGCCAGCTACGTTCCCGCGACGGCGCTTCCCGGAGGATCGTAGTCGTAAATCCGAAAGGTCTTGTCGATCTTGGCGCCCCCTTTTTCCAGCCCTTTGCGGGCCAGCGTGTTGTCTTCCAGAATCCAAGAAAACTCCGCTTCCTGGATGCCCATCTCCATCGACTTGGGAACCAGACCCCGCATCAACACCAGCCCCAGCCCCCACCGTTGAAACTCGGGCACCACCGCAATGCTCAATACCCGCACGCGTTTGATCCCCCTTTTGCCCCAGAGGAGCCTGATAAAACCGAAGGGGAACAATCGGCCGTCGATGGCTTTGATTCGCGGGTTGTAATCCAAGAGCCCAAGAATGGCCCCGACCGTGCGGCCTTCGACCTCGGCAAACAGCGTCAACTCGGGCACCAGCAAGAACTGCAAACCCTTGGCCAGCGAATCGATCTCGTTGTTGGGCAGCGGCGAGAAGCTCCAGGTTTGCACCATGCCTTGGTTGTAAAGCTGCAAAAACAATTCGACGTCGCGTTTGAAATGGCGACGGTTCATCGGCCGGATCGTAGCTTGGCAGTGTTCCGCGGCCACGTCGGCAATCGGGCTAAGGCGTTCTTGGATTGCGGGAAGTTGTTCGCGCGTGCCCACATAGGCGTACAAGTCGCGGGCCTTTTTGAAACCGCAGCTCTCGATCAGCCGTGGATAATAAGGTGGGTTGTAGGTCATCATGAACGTCGGCGGGCTGTCGAATCCATCGACGAGCAGACCGCATTCGTAGTTCAAGCTGGGATTGGCCGGGCCGCGCATGGCAGGCAGCCCTTGTGCGCCGAGCCAGGCCCTGGCCGCGTCGAACAGCGCGTCGGCCACTTGCTGGTCGTCGACCGCCTCGAAGAACCCGAAAAACCCGCGCCGCTCGTGGTACTGCTGGATGTACCCGAGGTTGACGATGGCCTGGATTCGGCCCACCGGCTCGTTGCCGCGCCAAGCTAGAAACGCCTCGGTCCGGTTGTTGTCGTGGAACGGGTGGCGGCGAAAGCCCACCAACTCTTCCAAGTTCATTCGCAGCGGCGGAATCCAATTCGGATCGCCCCGATACAGGCTCCACGACAGATCGATAAACTGCCGCTGCTCCCGCTTGGTCCGCACCGGCCGAACGACCACCTCTGCCATGCCAAACAACCTCTCGGTCGCCCGAAACGCCCTGGGAACGACGATTCGAGGCCGAACCGTCCGCCGACCGAGCGCCCTGTTGGGGGCCGGTCGAAGCTGCGTATACTAGGGGCCCAGAAGCGCAGACGTCAACGGGAGAAACAGCCGGTGGGCGGCTGCGCTATGAGTGTTGGGGCACGTGTTGCGTTGATGGGTGCAGTACGATGGCGTTGGCGCTGGTCACCGGTGCGACGGGTTTTATCGGTCCCCATCTGGTCGACCGACTGCGATCCGGCGGGCTGGATGTGCGCTGTTTGGTCAGGTCCCTTTCCAAGGCTCAAACGCTGGTCGATCTCGGCGTTCGGTTGGCCAGCGGCGACGTGACTCGCCCCGAAAGTCTGCCCGCAGCGCTGGAAGGCGTCGATTACGTCTATCATTTGGCGGGGCTCACCAAGGCGTTTCGCTGGGACGAAATGCGACAGGTCAACGAGCAGGGGGTCCACAACGTCGCTCGGGCGTGCGCGCAGCGACCCAACCCGCCGGTCCTGGTGCTGGTATCTTCGCTAGCTGCCGCGGGGCCCATGACCAACGGCGGATTACGTAGTCCGGCCGATCCACCCGCGCCGGTTTCGCTGTATGGCCGGAGCAAGCGAGCCGGCGAATTGGCGGCCGCTGAATTCGCCAGCGACCTGCCCATCACCATCGTCCGACCTCCCGCCGTGTTTGGCGAAGGCGACGTCAATTGTCTGAGCATCTTCCAGCCGATCGCCAAATTCGGTTGGCACGGCGTCGTGCGTGGCGGGCGCGACCGGCTGTCGCTGATCCACGTCGCTGATCTGGCCGACGCGCTCCATCGGGCCGCAGTCCGCGGACGACGCTTGGCGACCCAGCGCGACGAAGTGGAACTGGGGCGCGGATACTACTTCGCCGCGGCCGATGAACATCCCGACCAAACGGAACTGGGACACCTGATCGGCGCCGCGCTGGGGCGACGGCGGGTACGGGTGCTCAACATGCCGATGGTCGGACCGTGGCTGTTGGGGACGTTGGGCGAAGTGGTGGGACGTGTGCGGCGAACTCCCTCGATTGTCAACTGGGACAAGATCCGCGAGATCGCCGCCGGCAGTTGGACCTGCGACCCCGCCACGGCCCAAGAAGAATTGGGTTTTGCTCCGGCTGCGCCGCTGGCCGAACGGCTTACACAAACCGCCGTCTGGTATCGCGCACACGGTTGGCTCTAAGGGCCATCTCAGAATCGTTCTCCCCGGGTCTTGGCCCGTCGCTCGAAAGTCGGGATGCGCTGGGGACACCGACGGGCCGGCAAACTGGGCAAAGTTAAACGAGAAAGGCTGCGCTATCCGCTCGGGCGGCGAGTTTGCGGTTTATGACGGTTACCCGTCCCGGGCGATGACTCTATTGTGCCGGCCGCTTCGCCGGCGCCTGTTGTCTGCCGGAACCCAAGGACGTGGGTCGGCGCGCGTTGTTTGTCAGGGAGGACACCGGTCATGCAAGTGGATCTGCAGGGGTTGCGCTGGGCGCTGATTTCGTTGGTTTTGGCGACGACCGTCGTTTCATCGACCGCGGCGATCGCTCAAGTCGTGCCGGGCACGGGAACGCCGATTTCCGGCGGCGGCGACGACTTTGAAGACCCCAACTGGTCGTATGACCCGAAGCTGCCCAAGAACAGCAATGACATCGACGAACAATCGCGCCCGCCCGAAGGCCGCTCGCCCGATGGCCGCTGGTACGAAGGCAACGGGCGCGGCACGCCCGACGTCGTTCGCCGCGTGGAAACGCCGCCCGACGGACTCGATGGAAGCACCGGCGCCCTGCTCATCCAATCGAGATTTACGGGCGTTCCCGGCCGCGGCACGCATAAGGCGGAACAGGACGACCTGTACATGGGGCTTTCGGACAAACCGGGCTCGTTCATCTCGGTAGGTCGCACTCCCAATTTTACCGTCCGCGTTTGGGTGCCGCCGTTTGAAGATTGGAGCCGGCAGGCGGGGTCGAGTTTCGCCGTGCGGGCCACCCTTCGCGGACCGAAGCCTGGCACGGGCGAGTCCAAGCCATATTGGCCCGGGCTATTCTTCGAGTTTCACCCCGGACAGCAAAGTCGCGATGGCAAGGACTTTGCCATGTTGATTCTCCGCGGCAACGAAATCGTGTCGCAAACGCTCTTGCCGCCGGAACAACG
>CAYWTU010000324.1:0-5440 GCA_964461275.1 uncultured Pirellulales bacterium
TCCATTTCCCGCCAACGCTTTGTATCCTGGATCACCTGTACTTGCCGCTTCGCCCGGCCCGCCGCGACCGTGGGCGCTCTCGGCCGTCTACGACACCGGCTCGACAAGTTACGAGCAAGACGGGTTGAATCAGGACTACGTAATGGGCACTGACGAGGTTGCCGACGAAGGTACCAACGGCCAGGACGACGGAGGAATTTCCGGACAGGCGGACGACCAGCAGGAAAAAGAAGCGCCCGTTCCCTATGCCCAACCGGTCCGCGGCATTCAAATCAAAATTCGCGTCTACGACCCGGACAGCCGGCAGATTCGCGAAGTCACTGTGGTGCAGGATTTTGTGAAGTAGCAGCGAGATCGGAATCAAGAGCTAGGAAGCAGCGTGCGCCCGGAACGGCATTCGTTCCGGCACGGGATTGAAAACTAGATGTCGCGATGCGCTACTCTGGTCCCCTCTCCCTCCGGGAGAGGGTTAGGGTGAGGGGGCAGCGCCAGTGACGACGGCGACACGTCCGTTTGGACTTGGCATGATGTCCACACGACAACTAAGGAATGACCGAAAAATAACTTCCGCAGATTGAATTCCCCTCACCCGGCCTCTCCCAAAGGGAGAGGTGACCAAAGGAGGAAGTTGTTTTTCGGTCATTCCTAAGAAGAGTAAGCGATGCGAAGATGAGTCCTCGTCACCAGCCATTGCCCGAGGAATTAACGCAGCGTGCGCGGCAACTGCGACGCAACTCCACAGGCCCCGAACGTGCCCTGTGGAGGGAGCTGCGGGACCGACGCTTGGCCGGTCTGAAGTTTCGGCGCCAGGCGCCAATCGGGCCGTTTATCGTCGACTTTTTGTGCGAGGCGCGTCAGCTTGTTGTCGAACTAGACGGGCAAAGTCATATCGGCCGGGCAGACTATGATCGGGCGAGAACGAATTGGCTTGAAGCGAACGGTTGTCGAATCCTACGGATCGACAACGACGACGCGATCAAGGACATGGAGTCGGTGTTGACCGCGATTTTGCGAGCCTGTGATATTGAAATTTCCTAGCGGCGGCGTTCTGCTGATAAGTACATCGTCTTACTCACTAGGATTTCAATCCTCACCGAGAGTGGCGGTAGGGAAGGCTGGTGAAAAAATGTCGACGGCAATGCTCCCCTCACCCTATCCCTCTCCCTCCCGGGAGAGGGGACCAGAGTAGCGCAAGCTGGCGAGACAACCGCCACCGAAGAATTTAACGTTTCCTGAGCGCCATAGGGCGTTGCGATTTGCGAAAGCAGCGTCACTGACGAAGTTCCCTCTCCCGGAGGGAAAGGGGCCATACGACCGCACGACGCCGCGCCGGTCGGCATGACTGGTTGCCAACCTTGACTTGAGTTTGCCAAACGGGGCACCGTTTCAGACGCCCAACGATTCCGCGAGCCAGCGTCACATGCAAGGGATTGCAGCCCATACCGGCAGTCGCGCGCCGTCGCTGGTTGACGTCCCGGCGCCGGGACGACCGCCGCGGGGGCAGGTGCTGTGTCGCACGCTGGAGTTGGGCGTCTGCGGCACCGATCGCGAGATTCTGCACTCCGAGCGTCCTTGGGTTCCGCCGGGGAGCGAATTTCTAGTGCTCGGCCACGAGTGCTTGGCCCGCGTGGAAGAAATGGGGCCCGACTGTGGGCCGAGCGCGCTGGGGACGCCGTTGCGGGTGGGCGACCTGGTTGTGCCGGTGGTGCGGCGGGCCGCGGTCGATGCACCGCGCCGGCCCGATACGCTTCCGTTCGGCGTCTTCACCGAGCGGGGCATTGTTGAAGAGCATGGGTTTTCGATGCCCTTTTGGCACGACGAGCCGCGGCACCTGTTTCCGGCGCCGGCGGACGCCACGCGCGTGGCGGTGCTTACCGAACCGCTGGCGGTGGCCGAAAAGGGGGTCAACGAAGCGCTGGCGTTGCAGCGCGGGCGCATGGGGACCAATTGCTGGCCTGAAGCGGACGGCCTGAGTGCGGACGAAAAATCGAAACGCCCAGGTAAATCTCCATACGCCGCTCGTGTCGCCAAGGAAGACTCGCGGTTGGCCTCGGCCGAAACGGGCGTGGCCAAACTCTACCGCACACCGCCGCGGCCGCTCGAGGCGCCGCCGCGGGTGCTGGTGACCGGGCTGGGACCGATTGGCTTCGCGGCGGTTTTGGCGTCGCGGGTGCGCGGTTGGCCGACGACCATATATGGCCGCGACGCTCCCGACACGTTTCGGGCGGAATTGGCGCGTCGGTTGGGGGCCCAGTACATCGCGCCGGAGCACGGCTGGCGCGTGCCGACGGACGTTGAGGCCGAGGGTTTTGACCTCGTGCTGGAGTGCACCGGCAGCGACGAGGTGATGCTCGATGCCAGCCGGGCCACGGCGTCGCTGGGGGTGGTCGTGTGGCTGGGGAGTACGCGCGTGCCGCAACCGGCCCAGCGCAACGTCCAGCGGTTGATGCGCGACGGGCTGCTGCGCAACCATCTTCACGTGGCGTGCGTGAACGCCGCGGCACGCGACTTTCAACAGGCCCTGGAGCACCTGGCCGCATGGTACCGCGGTCAACCGGCCGACGTGGAGGCGATCGTCACCGAGCGCGTGGCTCCGGGGGAATCGCTATGGCACTACGAACACCGGCGCCCGCAAGGAATCGAAACGGCGCTAGTCTTCAACGCGTAACGCCGGTGGGCCAGTCGGGGGACCTGCCAGCGGCCCTGGCCGGCGCAACCGAATTTGCGAAGGGGGGTGACCAACGGCTGTCGCTGTGGTGCGTCGGCGCGTAGGGGACCAGGTTGGTCGCTGCGAGCCACAAAGGTATAGTTGGGCGGGGCGGTAAGGTATGGCAGGCTCGCCTGACGGCATCAGATAAATAACTGTCGCAACGTAACGCCATGGCCCAGCGCGACAATCATTACGAGGCGGCGTTCGAGGATTTCTTGCGCACGCGGCGCGCGCCGTACGTGGCGGTCGACGAGGCCCGTCGAACGTTGTTCGAGTCGCAGCACAACCAGACCCGCTCGATCAAAAACCTCGATTTCATCGTGCCGACCGCCGACGCCTCCTGGCTGGTGGACATCAAGGGGCGACGATTTCCCTCGGGCCGGCAGCGGCGCTATTGGCGCAACTGGTCGACCCGCGACGATCTGTGCAGCCTGGCCCGCTGGGAGACGCTGTTCGGGCCACGGTTTGCCGCGCTCTTGGTCTTCGCCTACGAGATTGTGGCCGACCGGGCGCCCGTGGCCGAGGGGCATCTGCACGCATTTCGGGGCCAGCGGTACGGATTCGTGGCCATGCGGCTGACCCACTATGCGGCCCACGCCCGCACGCTTTCACCGCGGTGGGACACGGTCAGCATTCCGACCGGGCTGTTCCGGCAACTCGCTCGGCCGCTGGACGAGTTGTTGTAGTCCGGCAGCGCAGCTACTGCGTGAGGTGTCACCTTGCCGCACGGTCCGTATATCCGCATCCCTTTGGCCGCGCACGGCCGCAAGGGCCAGGGCGCTTGGATATCTCGCGAAGAACTAGTTGGCCGGGGCCGTGACGGTTTTTTCGGCTCGGCGGCTTGACGCCGTACGTCGCCTGTCGTAAGATGCCTCTTGTATACGACAGTTGACGTAACACTGGCGCGTGGGCGAGGAGGGCGCGATGGCCAAGGCCGTGCCGCAACTGGGGGATTTCGCTCTGAGCGTGTTGCAGCAGGTGTGGAACTTGCAGCCATGCACCGAGCGGCAGGTGTGGGAGGCGCTGTGCCAAGAGCGAGATTTGGCCCGCACCAGCGTCCTCAAGACGATGCAACGGCTCGAGGCCAAGGGGCTCTTGACCCGTGTCACAGGCGCCAGCCCCGTGCAGTATCGGGCCATCGTTCCCGCAGACCGGTTTCTGCCGGCGCTGGTCGACCGCTTCGTCAACGGCACGCTCGGCGGGCTGCACTCGCCGTTGGTGGCGTATTTGGCGGGCCGCGGAAAGCTCTCGGCCAAGGACCTCGCCGCCTTGCGCACGATCGCCCGCAAGTTGGACGCCAAATAGTCCGTTTGACCGTAGAACAACGAGGGCTTTGGTCATGTCGTTCGCAGTCGACCTTTGCAACGCCTGGGCCGACGGGTGGGCCGGGTTCATGTTGGCCGCCGTCTGGCAATCGACGCTGTTTGCCCTGGTCATTGCCGCCCTGGCCTATGTGCTGCGCCACGCGTCTCCCGCGGTCCGCTACTGGTTGTGGCAAATCGTGGCGGTCAAGTTGCTCTTAATGTCGCTTTGGACATGGCCGCTGCCGGCCGACTGGTTGGTCTATGACAGACCCGCGGCGCCGGCGAGTCCCGTTGCTGCGGCTACCTCGCCGAACCGGCCCCTGGATCGAACGAAACCGGCACAACAACCATCGGCGTCAACCGCCACGGTTGAGTCGCTTGACGGTAGCACTTTAGCTCAACCTCCGGCGCCCCTTGGACCTTTTGACGTCCCTTCGACAAACTCGCTGGCTTCTGAAACCTCATCACTGGTGAACCGGCTGTCGTGGATCGCCTGGTTGATGCTGGCCTGGTGTGCCGTGGTGGCGATGCAGACGGCGCTGCTCCTCTTGCAATGGCGGCGGCTACACAAATTCTTGGGCAAGGCGTCGGCCGCCCCGGCCGAGGTCGTCGCCTTGGTGGCCGACTACGCAGCGCGGATCGGTCTCCGACCTGTGCCGCGCGTCGTGGTGGCGCACGAAGAGTGTCCGCCGCTGGTATGCGGCCTGCGGCGGCCGACGCTGGTCGTGCCGCCGTCGCTGCGACTACTTTTGCCGGGTGACGAGGCCGCCCCGGTGCTCGTCCATGAATTGGCGCATCTGCGGCGCCGCGACCTGTGGTGGAACTGGTTGCCGCAGGCGGCGCGGATCGTCTTCTGGTTTCACCCGGTCGCCCATTGGGTCGTCTTTCGCACGCGGCTGGAAAGCGAATTGGCCTGCGACGGCTGGGCATTGACCCTTACGGGGTACTCGGCCGCCGGATATGCCGACTTGATTGTGCGTTTAGTCAGCCATTGGTCGCGGCCCGCGCTGCTCGGCGCTGCGGCCGCAGTTTCCGCTGGCCTGGACGGCCGAACACCCATCTCCGAGAGCGAGGGTCCGCGATGAGCCAATTGCCAACGATTCGCCGTCAGCATTTTGGGCCCTGGGCCAGCGCCATCGACATGGGCCCACAGATTCAGCTCAGCACGTTTTGGAAACGGAGGATGGCCATGCTCCCTGCTCTAGCGAAATCGGGCTCCCGGGCGTCGTCGTCGGCCGTGCTCGGCGTTGTCTGCCTGGCGACGGTCGTGCTGGCCACGCCCACGATATTGTTCTCAACGGCCGCTGAAAACGTCGTCGGCGATCCGACGCCGGCAGTCGCCGATGCCCCGCCGACCGAGTCAACCCCGCACACGCCATCCCAAACCGTGCCGACGCCGACCTTGACGACTCCAACACTCGCCCTC
>CAYWTU010000325.1:0-5423 GCA_964461275.1 uncultured Pirellulales bacterium
GAGGCGACGGTCGACCTGGCCCGGATGGTGGGCTTGCAGCCGGCCGGCGCGCTGATCGAAGTGCTCGACGAAACCGGCGACCGCGGCAATCGCGAATTCCTGCTGCAGTTCGCCCAACGGCACGGCCTGGAAATCATCACCATCGAGGACCTCATCCGCTTCCGCAGGCACAGCGAGAAACTGGTGTACCGTCAGGCAGAGGCCGACCTGCCGACGAAGTTCGGCAAGTTCCGCATCATCTGCTACGGCGTCAAATACGAATCGCATGAACCGATCGCGCTGGTGTGCGGCGATTTGTCGAAGAGCGCAGCCCCGCTGGTGCGGCTGCACTCGTCGTGCTTCACGGGCGACCTGGTCGATTCGCTGCGCTGCGATTGCGGCGACCAACTGCACATGGCGCTGGAAACCATCAGCCGCGAAGGCGTCGGGGCGCTGGTCTATCTGATTCAAGAGGGGCGCGGCATCGGACTGATCGAAAAGATCAGGGCCTACGCCTTGCAAGATCAGGGGCTCGACACGGTCGAGGCCAACCTGGCGCTGGGCTACAAGGCCGACATGCGCGACTACGGCGTCGGCATCCAGATTCTCAAGGATCTGGGGCTGACCAAGGTGCGGCTGCTGACGAACAATCCCAAGAAGACCGACGCGTTTATCTACGGCGGGTTCGATTTGCAGGTGGTCGATCAGGTGCCGATCATGCCCCCCATCCACGAACACAACGCCAAATACTTGGCCACCAAGCGCGACAAGCTGGGACACCAGTTGCCGGAGTTTGAGTAGGCCGCGGCGGTATTCGTCGCCAACGCCGCTGTAGGGCAACGTTGAGCGGCGCCGTGCGGACAAACACTTCTTGCTGCCCTTTCGCCGCGAAACGCACAGCGATCTGCCAAGCAAGGTGCGTTTCGCGGCGAAAGAGTCGTTGGTAATGGGGAATCGACCGCGCCGCTCAACCGCACCCTACTCCGACTCTAATCTCACAAGGCAATTCCTGTGACCTCCGAAAAACTCACAGCCCCGCCCACGCTTCACTGGGTTGGCGACGTCTCGGGGCACCTGGTGATGATCGATCAGACTCGGTTGCCGACCGAGTTGGTCGAAATTCCGTGCCGCGACGTGGAAACCGTGTGGGAGGCGATTCGCAGCCTGCGGGTCCGCGGGGCGCCGGCGATTGGCGTGGCGGCAGCCTATGGGGTGTGCGTCGGCGTGCAGACGGCGCCCGACGACGAAGCGGCCTTCTTCGCCCGCTTGTCCGAGGTGAAAGCGTTTCTGGCCGGCAGCCGACCGACCGCCGTGAATCTGTTTTGGGCGCTCGACCGGATGCAGCGCGCGGCCGAGGCGCTGCGCGGCCGGGCCAGCGTGGACGAAATCCGCCGCAAGCTCCTGGCCGAGGCGCAGGCCATCGAACAAGAAGACCGGCGGATGTGCCGCGAAATCGGCCGGCACGGCGCGACGCTGCTCACCGCGGGCCAAGGGGTTCTCACGCATTGCAACGCCGGAGGTCTGGCGACCAGCGATTACGGCACGGCGCTGGCGGTGTTTTTTGCCGCGGACGAGGCGGGCAAATCGTTGCACGTCTTCGTCGACGAAACGCGGCCGCTGTTGCAGGGCGCCCGGCTGACCGCCTGGGAATTGGCCCATCGGAAAATCGAGGCCACGCTGATCTGCGATTCGATGGCGGCGCAGGTGATGCGCGAGGGCCGCGTGCAGGCGGTCGTGGTGGGGGCCGACCGGATTGCGGCCAACGGCGACACGGCCAACAAGATCGGCACGTATTCAGTGGCCTGCCTGGCGCACGCCCACGGGATTCCGTTCTACGTGGCCGCCCCGTCGAGCACGTTCGACCTGTCGCTGGCCAGCGGCGAGGGAATTCCCATCGAACAGCGCGACCCGCGCGAGATCACGCACGGCTTCGGCCGACAAACGGCTCCGACGGGCGTGCACGTGTACAACCCGGCGTTCGACGTCACGCCAGCCCGGCTCATCGCGGCCATCGTGTGCGAGCGCGGCGTCATCCGCCCGGTAACGCGCGAGGCGATCGCCGCGATGTTGGGGTAGGGTAGGGTCGGTCGATTCACGGCGTCTCGACCACCTTTCGCTGGCCGTTGTGGTCCAAGACCACCATCGACCGATCGTCGCGGACGATCAGCCGTGCCGAGCCGCGCGGGCCGTAGAGCGCCAACTCGGCCAGCTCGTCCGACGCCCGCAGCTCGGCCAGCACCTTGCCGAACCTGTCGCGGAGCACGACGCCCCGGGCGTCGAGCACTTGGCCTTTCACGTCCGGCACACGCAGCAGGTTCACCGCCGCGGCGGCCAGCGTCACCGCCAACAGCCCGCCTAGGGCCCACTGCACCCGCCGGTAGCGGCGTTCCAGCCGCTTGAAGCGGCGGCGGATTTCCATGAAGTCGCTCTTGAGTTGAACTTGATCTAGATCCACGACGGACTCCAAAGCGCAGTGGGCAGGGCTATGAGACGGGACGGCAGTCTACCAGTGTGGCCCAAGAGGCGGCGAAGCCCAAGAGGTAATGCGACGTCAGGGGACACGGCGAGGCAACCTCACGGCCGCTGCTCCCTCATCTCAGCCCTCTCCCGGAGGGAGACGGGACCAGACGGACACTCGCACTATTGCCGAGTCGTGAAATGGTCCGCCCTGGGTCGCACACCGCCGCCGTGACTTAACCGCACATCGTCAGGCCGCCCGAGACGCTGATCACCTGGCCGGTGATGTAGGCGGCTTCGTCGCTGGCCAGGAACGCCACCAATCCGGCCACGTCGTCCGGCTGACCCAGCCGCTTGAATGGAATCGCCCGCTCGAGTGCCGCGCGAATCTTCTGGCCCGTCTCGCCTTGGCCGGCAAACGAAGCCAGCAGCGGCGTATCGGTCGGGCCGGGGCAGACCACATTGCAGCAGATTTTTTGCGGCGCAAGCTCGCGGGCCAGCGTTTTGGTGAAGGCGATGACGCCCCCCTTGGCCGCGGCGTAGACCGACTCGCCCGACGATCCCACGCGCCCCGCGTCCGAGGCAATGTTGACCACGCGCCCGCGTCCCCGTGCGACCATTCCCGGACAGACCACGTGATGCAGATTCAACGGCCCGACCAGATTGACGGCCAACAGCCGATCCCAATCTTCAGGCGCCGTGTCCAAAAAGTTCGCCGCGCGGTCCCAGCCCGCGTTGTTCACCAGGATGTCGACCGGACCGAGCCGCCCTTCCAACTCGGCGACCGCCGCCGCGACGGCGGTATAGTCGGTGATGTCGACCGTGTGGGCGCTGGCCGCGCCTCCGCCGGCGGTCACCCGGCGCACCGTCTCCTCGGCCGCCGCGGCATTGAGGTCGAACACACCGACGCGCGCTGCTTCGGCCGCCAACCGCAGAACAATCGCCCGGCCGATCGCCCCGCCGCCGCCAGTGACCAACGCCGTTTTGTCCGCCGACCCGCGCATGCCAAGTGACCGCAAACCGTTGGGGGGTTCCGAGCGAAACGCCGCGACTATTTGGCCGGGCGAAGTTCCCAGGCCTCGAACGTTTCGAGCCCCGACGAGCCGTCGGGGGCATCAATGTCCAAGAACAACTTGCCGCGAACGACCGCCGGCATGAGGACGGTTGCCAATTGCCGGCCGTCGAAATAGGCTTCGACGATCCGCTTATCCACCAGCAGTCGCAGTTCGCGCTGCGGACCCGCGGAGCGGAGGGCGTCGCGCTCGGCGCCGGCGAACACCTGTTTGTCGGCCAGGTTCCAGCCCAACGTCAGCGTGTTGGATGGCTGTGCGCCGTCGCGCAAGGTGACCTGCACTCGTTTGGCACGCGGACCTTGCAATCGCACGAGGGCCTCAAACGCCTCCCCCTTCTGAATCGTCAGTCGCGCCGACGAGCCGACCGCGCGCGCGGTTGTGTTCAGCGCCGTACGCTCGCCGCGGAGTTGTTCAAGCTCCTTCACCGGGCGCACCCGCAGGTCGCCGTCGTCGCCCAACTCGAGCGCCTGTGGCACGCTCAGGCAGCCGTTCCACGACGGCCCCTTCACCTCGCGGAGCCAACCCCACTGGAAGCGCCGCTGACGCGAGTGGAACAGGCCGTCGGGGGCGTAGTAGTGTGGACCGAAGTCGAATAGCCCTTGCCGCTCGGGCGTGAACTTGCCGGCCGCGGCGTCGAATTGTCCGATGAAGTACCGCACCCGCTGGTGGGCCGAGGCGATCAGCACCCAACGATCGCCCAGCGGAAAGAAATTGGGACATTCCCAGTTGCCGTCTTCGGTCGACTCGTACAACACGCCTTGATAGGTCCAGTTCTCCAGGTCGGGCGAGGCATACAGGAAGGCCGCCCCCTTGCCGCCGCCGTTGTCGACCTGCGGCTGACGATGGCCACCGAGCACCATCCGCCATTGATTGCCGTCTTTCCAAACGTACGGGTCGCGCCAATCCAAGACGTTGTCGTTGCCGTGCAGGGCCGCGGTGAGCAGCGGGTTGGCGGGGTGTTTGCGCCATTTGAGAAGATCGTCCGTCCCCATCGCTGCCCATTGCACGGCGCCTTTGTCGGCAGGCGTCTTGGCGCCGATGCTGGTGTAGAACAACATCGGCACGCCGTCTTTGACCACGGCGCAGCCCGAAAAGCAATGTTCTTCGCCGCGGTCGAGTGACGGCGCCAGGGCGATCGGCAAGTGCTGCCAACGGACCAGGTCGCGGCTCTTGGCGTGCCCCCAGTGCATGTGGCCCCACTGATCGCCATAAGGGTTGTGTTGATAGAATAGGTGATATTCGCCCTTATGAATTAGCGGTCCGTTGGGGTCGTTCATCCACAGCGCCGGGGCTTGAAAGTGATACGTGGGGCGCAGCGGGTCGCCTTGCACGCGCTCCACCGCGGCGGCCACCGCGGCATTGGCCTTGTCCAGTCCCTCTTGGTGCGCCGCGTCGCAGGCGGCCTGTTCTTCAGGCGACAAACGGGGCTTGGGCATCGTGGCCGACTCTGTGGTGGAGGGCGCAGGCCTGTCCTTGGGCTTGTCGCTGTCCTTTGGCTTGGTCGGCGATTCGCTAGGCATCCCAGTCGCTGCGGGGTCTTCAGGCGTGGTGGTTGTGGCCTGTGATTTGCCCGACGTCGTGGGATCCGCATCCGGCCGCTCGTCAAACTGCGTCGGTTGTTGCGATTGCAGGCGCGCGACCTCTTCGGTCACATGTTGCACCGCCTCGGCGCTCGACAGAACCTCGAACTGCATTTCAAGTTTGTAGGCGCCGCCTCCCAAGAGCTTGGGAACGCGGCCGTACTCGCGCTCCCATTGGCGCCGGTGTGGAAAATTGGTTCCCGGTTCAATTCCGCAAACGTAGCCGTCCTCGGCGGCCGCGGTGTTTTTCCACAATGTCAGGTAGGGCAGCGACTGCGTCGAGTAGCGCAGCGCGGCGGCGCGGTTGCCTGCGCCGGTTTTGGGCGTGACCACC
>CAYWTU010000326.1:0-2396 GCA_964461275.1 uncultured Pirellulales bacterium
GACCCCGCGCCGCCGTCGGACATTGAGTCGCGGCAGGACGAGGTGTTACGGCAGTTGAGCGACTTGATTGGTCGGCTGGAGCAGACGATTCGCGAGGCCCAGCCGGCGCGGTCGCCGGGAGTCAAGCGGCCCGCGGCATAGAGCCGGCCCGTCTGGTGGAAAAAAACGGCCCCCGGGCCGCCCGATACGGGCGCCCGGGGGCGCGTTATCCAATCAGGAACAACTCAGCCGCCAGTGCTATTGGCAGCAAGCCGCGCCCAGCTCACAGCAAGGGGCGCCGGCGGCGCAGCAATCGGCCGCCTTAGCGGACGGCGTCTCGACCGCAACCTGAGCCGCAACCGAGCTCCCAGCGCAGCACGGCAGTCCGGCGGCACAGCAAGGCGAGCCAGGGTAGCAGCAGTCGCTGTTGGCGACGGCGCTCGAACTAGCGCTGGACGCGCCGGCGTACAAGGCGCCTGCGCCGAGAACGGCCAGCACGGCTAACGCGACGCACAAGACGCACAGCCGAGTTGAACAGAACTTACACATGATCGAATTCTCCAGAAACGTGGTTGCTCATGCGGCACAGCAGCCGGCGCAGAGACACTCTCTGCGAGAAAACGGAGATGCTATTTGCGCGCAGGAGCCGACGCGCTCGAGAGCGTCCGAATCATTTCCGCCACACACACAGCAGCGCTTGAAGCGGCGGAGGGGCGAAGCCGGAAGGCGATGCGACGGCCACAAACGGCGTTGACTGGTGGAGGTCCAGAACCGGCCGGTCGTGGGGCGCCGCCGTTAGGTCCGGCGTGAACGGCTGCGGCAATTTGGCCTCGGTGGCCACGCGACGCGAGCAACAGCACTCGCGGTGTTTGGGCTGCGAAGGCGCGGGCGCCGAGCTAGGGCAGCAACGCGAACAGCAGGTTGGCGCCGCCACGGCCGGCTTGGCCTGGAGTGCGCGACAGAATTCGGGCGGCGTACAGACTGCCGCTACGGCCGCCAGGAAAATCAATCGTGTCGCATGTTGCCACATGACTGTCGACTACTTTCGCGTGACCGGACCGAAAACGGACGCCCCGCCCGACCCATAATTCCTACGCATTCGAGCCGGCCCGGACAAGGGTGGTTAGAGAAATCCGGGTAATCCGAGGGCAAATTGGCGGGAACCGGACATCTCCGGCGACGTCAGTCCCGACGGGCCGCCCACTGTTCGGAGGTAATCCGATAGAAAACGTGGGGCAACAGGGCCCATGTGACGTCGCGTTCGAATCGCAGGCCGGCCTTTTTCATTACCTCCTGAGAGGCGGCATTGTGGGGCAAGGTCCAGGAGGCAACGCTTTCGACACCCAAATGGATGAAGGCCGCGTCGATCGCCGCGGCTGCAATCTCGCTGGCGTAACCGTTTCGCCAGAACCGGCTGCCGATGGCGTACAGCAATTCCACCTCGGTCCGCTGGCCGATCTCCGAGAAGCGCACGCCACCCCGCCCCACGAACTGGCCATCCGCAAGCCGCCAATTCCAGACTCCAAAGCCGTGGTTCTGCCAATGCTCTATCTGACGCTGGATTTGCTGACGCACTTCATCTTCGGACAGCAGCCTGCCGCCCAAAGTGGCCATCACGCGCGGGTCTTGTTGCAGCGCGTGCAACACCGCTAGATCGTCCATGGTCACCCGGCGACCTTCCAGGCGGGCGGTGCCAACGGTTTCAGGAAATGCGGTATTCAAAGGGCGCCTCAGGCAAGCCACTCTTTGATCACACGCCCTGCGACGCCGGTCAGGCGGGCGTCCAACCCCTGATGACGGTGGGTCAGCCGGAGATGGTCCAAACCGAAAAGATGCAGCATTGTGGCGTGAAAGTCATTGACGTGAACCCCGTCGCGGACGATCGACCATCCCAGTTCGTCCGTTTCACCGTAGGTGAGTCCGCGGCGGACGCCGCCGCCGGCCATCCAGATTGTAAAGGCGTACGGATGGTGATCGCGGCCGCTGACCGAGTTGGTTCCCTCGCGGTTTTCGCCCAGCGGCGTGCGGCCGAATTCGCCGGCCCAGATCACCAGCGTCTCGTCCAGCATTCCACGAGCCTTCAGGTCTTTGATGAGAGCGGCCACCGGCTGGTCGGCCATTCCCGAATTGAACCCCAGTTCGGCGTCGAGGTTCGAGTGGTGGTCCCAGGAGGCATGGTTCAATTGCACGAAGCGTACCCCGCGCTCCACCAGTCGCCGTGCCAACAAGCAATTGGCGGCAAAGGCGGTGTACTGCCCTGGTCCGCCGCCTCGCGCGGCCCCGGCCAGTTTTGCGTCGTCGCGGCCGACTCCGTAGGCGTCCAGCGTGACCTGACTTTCTTGGGAAAGGTCGATCAGGTCCGGGGCCGCAGCCAGCATGCGAAACCCCAGCCCATAACTCGCCACGCGGCTGGCGCT
>CAYWTU010000326.1:2406-5415 GCA_964461275.1 uncultured Pirellulales bacterium
CGGGATCGTGCATTTCGGCAAGCCGCTGCTCATTCAGCCGGCGCAAGGCGTCCAGGCTGGCCCGATCCAACTCGCGCGGCAATCCCGCTGGGCCGCCCAAATTCAACACCGGTTCACCCTGCCCGCGAAACAATACGCCGGCATACACGCTGGGCAAGAAGCCGCTTTGCCACAACGAGGCCCCGCCGCTGGTGCCTCGGCCGGCCGAGAGTACGACGTAGCCCGGCAGATTGTCGCACTCGCTTCCCAGTCCGTAGCTGAGCCATGCGCCCGCGGTAGGTAGGCCGAAAAACTGTCTGCCGCAAAGCAGCGTCAATTGGGCCGGATGATGATTGAACTGGTCCGTGTGCATCGAGCGAACCATCAGCATTTCGTCGGCGCAGGTGGCCAGGTGCGGCAGGAAGTCGGAAAAGATCATGCCCGACTGGCCGTGAGGGGCGAACGTGCGCGGGCTGCCCAGCAGCACCGCCGACTCCTTCTTGATGAACGCGAACCGCGTTTCCTTGGTCAAGGACTCGGGGAGCGGTTGGCCGTGGTTCTTGCTGAGGACCGGTTTGGGATCGAACAGGTCGAGTTGGCTGGGCGCCCCTTCCAGAAAAATGAAAATGCACGACTTGGCCTTGGGGGCGAAGTGCGGCGGCCTGGGCGCCAGCGGGTTGACTGCAGCAGTCGTCTCGGATGCGGCGTCGCGTTGCCAGAGCGCCGCCAAAGCGGCGGCGCCGATGCCGTAGCCTGCCGAATGCAAAAAGTGTCGTCGCGTGGCCGCCGGAATGGCTTGGCGTTGGGCCGGGCTTATCGGGGGCTGCGCGAGTGAACGATGCATGTCGCTGGCCATCCAAGTCACTCCCGCGTCAAGAATTCGTCCAGATTGAGCAGCACGCGCGCCACCACGATCCAGGCCGCCTCGTCGGCTGTTGCCGCCGGCGCTTCGCCGTCCGGCGCCGTTCCGGCCAACTGCGCCGCCATGTCCAGATGCCCGGCGTAGAACTCCCTCGATCGCTCCAGCAACACGGTCAGCTCGTTCACTTCGGCGACGCGTGGCGGCCTGGCTACGCATAGTCTCATGCCATAGGCCAGCCGCATCGACTCGGTCGAGAGCCCCTGTGACGCGCCGTCGGCCGTCAAGCGCACGGCGCTTAGGCGCTCCGGCGAAAGCTGGGCCAGACTCCGACCCAGTGCCCGAGTCGCCTCCACGTGCGACTCATTGTTGAGCAACAGCAGCGCTTGCAGCGGCGTGTTCGACGCGGTCCGCGCGGTGCATGCGCCGTTGGCGTCGGGGGCGTCGAACGTCGTCAAGTTCGGATGTAAGATCGTGCGCTTGAGAAACGTGTACATTCCGCGGCGATGGCGGTCTTCGCCGGTGCTATTGGTCCAGGTGAAGCTGTTGGCGTAGCTGAGCTTGGCCAGGTCCTCCGGCATTGGGGGAAAGACGCTGGGGCCGCCGACCTTTGGCGACAACAACCCGCTGACCGAGAGACTCAAGTCGCGGACAATCTCCGCCTCCACGCGGAAGCGTCCCTGTCGCGCCATCCAGCGGTTGCCGGGATCGCGCTGGGCCAGGTCGTCGCGACGCTGCGACGATTGTTGGTAGACGGCTGAGGAGACGATCAGCCGAATCAACTCCTTGCGGCGCCAACTCAGGTCGCTGCGAAACGTCTCGGCCAGCCAATCCAATAGCTCGGGCTGGCTGGGCGGATCGCCCCGGAGCCCAAAGTCGTTGGCCGTGGTCACCAGCGGCTGTCCAAACAGGTGTTGCCAGATGTGGTTGACCGCAACGCGAGCCGTCAACGGATTGGCCGGCGAAACCAGCCACCTTGCCAGATCGAGCCGGTCGGGGGTGTCGCCGCGCGCGGCAATCGCCGGCAATAGGCCGGGCGTGGCGGCAGCCACCGGATCGGTGGGCGCAAGGAAGTCACCGCGATGAAGCACGTGCGTGGCCCGCGGCAAGCGGGCTCGACCGACCGTGCGCACCGGCGTGACGCTAGCCCCGCCTTGCTTCAGCACTTCCTTGATTCGCCGCTCCAGTTCTCGGCAGCGCCCGTCGTTTGCGACGTTGCGCACGTAGTAGTCAAACAGGTCTTGCCGCGTTTTGGCCACACGCTTTTCCGGATACATCCGCAGCGCACGCACGATGTCCGCGTCGTCCACATGCAGTCCTGGCTCGTCGCCGCTAATCGCCAGAAGTCGAAACCGCCCCAACGTATGCCGCTGGCCATAGTTCTGTTCAACGGTCACCAGCAAACGGGCGCCGGCCGGCAACGGGACCGCCTCGCGGGTGCGTGTTTGCAGCCAATGCTCGGCCCCCAACTTTCCTCCGACGGCCCAACCCTTGGCGTCCGACTCGCTCGCTACGGCCTTGGCGGCTGCAAAGCCCGGTTGCGCGTAATCGGCCTCAGCGCGGTGGAGCGCCAGCACTTGTTGGGCGCCGTCGGCCACGACGCCTAGCTTAAGGCCGCTCACCACGAAGTTGCCGTTGGCCGCCCGGCCCGGCCCCTTGCCCGTCCGGCGCTCGTCTGGAACGGCTACCAGTTTGAGTCCGGTCAAGCGCAGCGGGGCCGTCAACTCGGCCGTGACCGTCAGCGTTTGCCGGTCCGGGGCGGGCCATTCCGGCGGCAGCGGAAACCACACGCCGTCGCCTTCGATCTGCGGCTGGCTGTCGGCTGCCTGCAGTCGATCGACCTGCACAATCTTTAGCGCATGCTCGGCCCGCGGCGCACTGGGGGCCGCCAGGAACTTAGCCCGCTCGGCAGCTTCCCATTCGGCGGCGGCCGGCGCAAGCTGGCGATGCCGCTCGGCCAACTCCGCTTCCAACGGCGCCAGTTCGGCCATTAGGGCCTGCTTGTCGCGTGCCTCAATAGGCAGTGAAGTCCAGTCCTCGTCGGCGTCGTTAAAGTAGGCAAACAACCGATAGTAGTCCGCATGGGACAGCGGATCGTATTTGTGCGAATGACACTTGGCGCAGCCCACCGTCAGGCCCATCCATGCCGTTGCCATCGTTTCGGTGCGATC
>CAYWTU010000327.1:0-5409 GCA_964461275.1 uncultured Pirellulales bacterium
TGCCATTCAGCCGACTTTTGGGCGGGGCCGCCGTGTCCGCCCTGCTGGCGCTGGGCTGCATGCTGTATTGGCGCTAGCGCCGGGCCCCGACAAGCCAATGCGAGTCCCACCAGGGCGGCCTTCGGCGGCGGGCCCGTCGGCGCGACGCCAACCGCCCCATTGGATCACTCCCCGGTCGCTTGCCGCGATCGGGGTGAATGCCTAGATTGATTGAAGGCCCACGGCCGGTGACGATGTGGCGCCGTCGGCTGGCAGCGAACAGAAACTTGAGTCGCTGCGTAGTGAGTTTAGCCGCGAAAGTCCGAGCGAACTTGCGGACATCGGCGTCCATTTGAAGGAAGGTTATGCCATGCGTAGCGTACTGACCGCTGTAGGGATTGTCTTGTGCACCGGCGGATTGGCCTGGGCCGATGCCGGCAGCAGTTACACCTTGGCACAAGTGGAAACTCCGCTGCCGATTCCCGCGGTCAGCTACTACGCGCCGGCGCCGGTCGCTTATTCGGCGTCGTACGCTGCACCCGTCGCATACCAGTCGCCGGTTTCGTACTACGCCCCCACAACCACTTTTTACGCCCCCGCTCCGGTGACGGCGTATTACGCACCGGCGGCGCCCGCGGTGGTCTATCGGCCGGTTGTCCCCGCATATCCGGCGCCGGTCTATGTTGCCCGTCCGGCGGTCGTTCGGCAGCATCTTTACATCCGGGGTCAGCCGGTGCGCAACGCCCTGCGGGTGCTGTTGCCGTAGCGCGAAGCAGCGCGATCCAACGAAAAAGGGCAGCGCCTCGTGGGCGCTGCCCTACCCCCCTGAGATCGACGCTCTTTGAATCGTGCGCCGCCGCGGCCGAAGAAATCTGGGACCGCGACGGCTGATCGGCGCCTCAGGCCGACTCTAGAACTTCAGGCCGACGGCGACCGTGCCGCCGAAGAAGACCAGGTCGCCATCCTCGCTCGAGGCGCTTCCGACGCCTTGCCAAACCTGAGCCTCGACGGTGCCGCGGACGAACAATTGCCCGCCGCCGACGCGCGTCATGGTGTTGTACTCGCCGCCGACCTGGAGTTCACCAATGGTGAGCAGATCGTTGCGTTTCGAGAGGACGCTGGTCGGCTGCGGTACGGTGGTGTCGAGGCCCTCGGTGATCAGCAAGTTCTGCTGCCCATTGCCGATCAAGATGGACGCCCGTGCGGAGCTGAACAGCGACAGCCGGCACCCGAGCGGCCGGACCGCTTGCAGGCCAAACGTCGGACCCACGCCCTCGAAGCCGTGGTTGTAGACCGCGACGGCGGTCAGCGTGTCGGTGTCGTCGCGAATGGCCGAGTCGTAGGTTTGCTTGATTTTGGCGTACCGCACGCCGGCTGAACCGGTCAGGGCCCACAGGCAGAAGTCGCCGCGCTTGGTCCCTTCTAGGTCGACCGTGCGGGCTTCCAAGCTGCTGATGGCGGTGTAGGTGTCGTCGGCGTTGATGGTTTGCGGCGCCAGAAAACCGCTGTCGGGTGCGACAAACGGGCCGGCCAAAGTGGTGTTGTTGTCCGCCGTGCCGCTTTCCGTGGCCGAATCGTTGTCGTATTGCCAGTAGGCGGTGCGTATGCCCACGCCTGACTTGCAGGCGTAGCCCAACCAGGCCCGCGGCGCCAGCGAATGTTGGTAGCCAAACTGGCGATCGGTCTGATTGAAGATCAGGCCGTTGCTCTCTTGGGAAATGAACGCGGGGTTGCTTTCCCAGTACGGCTTGAGGAAGGTGAATTCGAATCCGGCGGTGATCACGTCGGGATAGCCGCCGCAGGGATCGCAGCCGAAGCAATCTCCGCAGCCGTCCAAGGAGCAGCCGTCGCCGCACGAACCATCGCTGCACGAGCCGTCAGCACACCCATCGCCGGAGACGATTTCACCGGCGCCGGCGTCGGGAATGGGCGCGGGTGGATCTTGCTTATAGGCCGTCCGTGTGGCGGAGGTCATTTGCGACTTGTTCAGCTTGCGTGGCACGTCGGCCGAGGCTTTTGCGTTGCGCGAGCTGGAACTTGCCCCGACGGAACCTCCGGTGCGTTGGCCGGCGGGCGACTTGGAGGTTGAGGCGGTTTTAGAACTGGTGGCCGAACTCTCCCGCGTGACGGTCGAGCTGGCGGCCTTCTTCGTGGTCGGCTGTTTCGTGGTCCGGCGGTAATCGGCGGCCTGGCTGCTCACCAGCGGCACGACCACAAGGCCGACCCACAGGCCAGCCGTGGCTTTGAAGAACGAATGCATGTTTGTCCCCCCAGGTAGGCGTGGCGACTTAAAGGTTGCCGCGCCGGTTCGTTGCTCCGAAGACGGCTTGGTCCGCGATCCCAGGGGGTTGTCGTACAACCGTCTTTGGTGACCGCGAGTTGGTCACCCGGTCGTTCGGCCTGGGGAAAACCGGCAACAAGGCGTCGAAACTGGCCCGCGTTCGGGCCCCACTGTGGCATATCGGCTAGCTTGGGCAAAGAATTCCAAAAAAAACGGTCGTACCAGTCGTAGCGGTCATACCGCTTGTGCCGTTTGTAGCGGCAAGTGTCGATGGCCGATGGAGTTGCGTCGTTGCTGGTTCTTTTTTTGGAGAGGGCCCCACCCCAGCAAATTCCACTTGCAGGCGGGGCGTTGGAGAAGATTCGAACTGGCCCCAATGGGCTTGGGCTGTGGCGAGGGAGTTGAGCAGGCGCCGAGCGCGGTGCTGTTGGGAACGACCAGAAAAGCAACTTCGGCAGCTTGAGCACCCCTCCGGCCTCTCCCGCGGGCAGAGTTGAAGATAGGAGGAGGTTCGTTTCTCGGTCGTCACCTAATCACTGGCTTCGGGCGTTTTGCCTGTGGTTGCGTGGCGGACTACTATGGAGCGGTTTGCAGTAAGAAGGTTGGCTTATCGTCAGCGCTTCGCCCCCTAGCGAGCCCGTTTCGAAGGGGCCTGTTGGCGCGCTGGCTAACGAAAACTTTTCCGCTGGAAGGGAACTCCAATGACGCTGTTAACTCATCGCCTGCGCTTCGGCGCGTTTGTCATTGCCACGTCCGCCGTGCTTTGCTCAGGGCGCGCCGCGGTGGCCGAAGAAAAATCGCCGGCAGCGCCAAAGCTGGAAGTCGAACTGCAAGAAGACGTCCAGTATGGGACCGGCGCCGGTGAGCCGCTGCTGATGCATTTGGCAAAACCCAAGGGACTTGCCGGGCCGGCGCCGTGCATCGTGTTTATTCACGGCGGCGGCTGGATGTTCGGCGATAAGAAGATGCACTTGCCGGAGATCAAGCAGGCCGCAGCCGACGGATTCGTTTCGGCGACGATCGGCTATCGATTCGCTCCCAAGCACAAGTTCCCGGCCCAAGTGGAGGACGCCAAGTGCGCCATTCGATACTTACGGGCGCATGCGGGCGACATCGGCCTGGATCCGGAGCGGATTGCGGCCGTCGGGTTCTCGGCCGGGGCGCATCTTTCAATGATGCTGGGTGTGATGGATTCGTCCGATGGATTGGAAGGCGACGGCGGCTGGGCGAATCAGTCGAGCAAGGTGCAATGCGTTGTCAGCTATTTTGGCCCCACGAATCTCACCAATACCGACGTCCACGCCACTGTGGCCAGCGATATTCTCGACGAAAAGGCGATCCGCAACATCTTGGAGAACTTCGTGGGGGGCAAACCGGAAGATCATCCGGACGCCCTCAAGTCCGCCTCGCCGCTGACCTACGTCAACGGGGGAGACGCGCCGATCTTGATGTTCCAAGGAACCAAGGACAATTTGGTCCCGTACGATCAGGCCTTTGAGATGGCCACGGCGCTGTCGAAGGCCAGCGTGCCGGGCCGCATTGAATTGCTGTTGGGGCACCGTCACGGCTGGTTCGGCGACGAACTCATTCGCACTCGCAAGGTGACGTACGACTTCATTCGCGAGCAATTGAGCGGCAAGAAACGGGGCAAAGCGGACGACAAACCTTCGGCGCCGGCAAAGGATCCGGCCTAATTTGGATTTGGCCAATGGTGACGCCGCCGAGCGCAACCATGTTGGTCAACGCGGACTTCCGGCGTGGAACCCCGGGAGCCTGGAAGAGGCACTCATGAATACGTGGATTTCGACTTGCGGCCCAAGCGGCCGAGTGCGGGCGGTTGCGCTGTGCGCCGCGCTGACAATGACCGTTTCTGCTGCGGGGCAGCTGCCGCCGCCGCCCGATCTGACCATGCTGGCTCCGTGGTGGACGCTGCACGGATCGAACCTGACCGGCGTATACGCTTATCCGTCCGGCGGATGGAACGGAACGGGATACGTGCGCCCGTTCGGTTATGGGCATGGCTACGGCGTCGGAACGGGTACGCCGTGGTGGTCAAACTGGCACGGCAGTGGCGGCTACTACGGCGCCTGGTCCCGACCGCAACCCGTTTGGTGGACATTCCCTCGTGCGGCGACTCATCCGGCGGCCGTGGATGCGTTGGCCAAGGCGGACCAAGTTTACGGAGCGGACCGCGCTGACGGTTGGGCGGCGGGACATCGACACTGCCCGATTTGCGACGGCGGTCGGGGTTTGGAGTATTGGGACTTAAACATCCCCGGCCATCCGCCGCGGTGGCTGCCACCGCAATCGCATCCGCATGTATTGCCGTTTGGGCCAGCACCGGGAGCGCAGCCGCCGGCGCCGCAGGAGCCCAAACCGCAAGACGAGCCGGCTGCGCCGGGCGACGCCAGCGACGCCGCGGCACAGTAGCGCCGCTGGCCACGGTCCTGCCCTGTGTCATGCGATGCTGAGTTTGGCGGAAGCGTTAAATCGGAAGCATGATTCGCACCTTTTCCGATTTACTTCTTGTGGGGGATGGGCGTTTATTGCGCAAGTGGTTGTAGGAACATATTTTGCGCGCAATTCATTTGACATTGGCCGGGAGCGAGACATACACTCAATCTCGTGCGCCGACCTGCGCAATCAGCCGCGCGGCGACTCGTTCGAGTCCGCGAGGATGGGGGGAGAAGCTGGGCGAAGTATGCGGGCGACGTTCAGCTTGTGCGCAGGCAATAGAGGTAAACCTTATGGGTCGTAGCGGTCGATGACGAATTGGGGGGCGGCGCTTGACGGCGCCGCCACTTTGGAAGTCGCTGAACCGAGGCGGTCCGCAAGGTTTAGAACGGCGCTGGTGATTCCGGAACAGTTCCCACTGGCAAGTGGGATGCATGGAAGGCAAGTGTGTTTCGACACGGATGTCGCCTAACCCATTGACGGACCCCGTGAGGAATCTGCGCATGCACAGCGGAGCCGGGTTTGACCGGGTGCGAAACGGCCGACGCCGTTGTCGTTTCGAACCGCTGGAGGTGCGCCACCTGTTGAGCGCGGCCGCAGTGGCGGCTGCGCCGCTTCCGCCCATTTCGGTTCGGGAACTATCGCTGTTGGCCTTGGAGTCGAGGGACGTTGAGGCGGTCCAGGCCGCGGCGGCG
>CAYWTU010000328.1:0-5406 GCA_964461275.1 uncultured Pirellulales bacterium
GTCGCCTGGCACGGTTTCGATCGCGCCGGTGGTGGCGGCGCCAACCCGCTGACGAGCCCGCTCGAGCATGTTTCCGCTGAGATCGACCAGCGTGACGCCGAGCCCCGGCAGACGTTCGAGAATTTTGAGCGAGTAATTGCCGGCCCCGCAGCCAACGTCCAACAGCCGTCGAGCGCCGGGGTTGACCAGCGCCGCCGCCTCGGCGATCAGTTCCAAGCTCAGCAACGAATCGACTTGGGCCGAGTTGCCCACTTCCAGTTGGCTAAAGCGTTCCACGTCAGCGTCGAAGCGGGCCCGGATTTCATCGACGGTTGATTTGCGCATGGCGACTCCTGGGAAGAGCGATGTGCCCACTTGGACAGCCGCCGTAACGACCCGCGCCGCCCTGCCAAGGTTCACGCGTCGCGTGGAAAATAGCGCTGGACCACCTCGTAAAACTCAGCCGGCGTGCTGACGTGCGACGCTTGTGTGCGAAACTCCCGCGCGCCAGGGCGGCCTTGCGCATAGCAGCAGGCGAACTTGCGCATCAGAACGCTCCCCTTCGTGGCGCCAAACCGCTGCACCACCAGGTCGTAGTGCCGCAGCAGCAGCTCACGCTCTTCGGCCAAGCTGGGGTCGGGTGGAATTGGCTGGCCGCTCAGGGCGGCCTGCGCCTGACGGAACAACCACGGCTTGCCTAGCGCCGCTCGGGCGATCATCACGCCGTCCACCGGATAGCGGCGAAAGGCCTCCACCACTTTGCCGGGAGAGTCCAGGTCGCCGTTGCCGATCAGCCCAATCCGCTTCAAGTGCGGCTTGATGTCGGCAATGCGATTCCAATCGGCGCTGCCCGAGAAGAAGTCTTGCGCCGTACGTCCGTGCACCGTCAGGGCCGCGGCGCCGGCGCCTTCCACCACCTGCGCCACGTCGATCGCGTTGATGCGGTCGCGCGTGCAGCCCAGGCGAATCTTGGCGGTGACGGGCGTCGGAGCGCAGGCCCGCACCACGCGCTCGACAATTTCACCCACGCGCTCGGGACACTTGAGCAAGTAGGAACCGCTGTGCGCACGCTCGGTCACCTGTTTGACCGGGCAGCCGAAATTGATGTCGACCACGCTTACCTGAAACTCGTGCGCCAGCCGCGACCCGACGGCCGCCAGGGTCTGGGGATCGTTGTCCCAAATCTGCACGGCCAGTGGACGTGGCTCATCGAGCACCCCCCAAAGTCGATCGGGCAGCGCCTCATCGTGCAGTTGCATGGAGAGGAATCCACGGGCGCTGATCATCTCGGTAGCCTGCAGGCCCGCGCCGCCAAACTGCCGCACCACCTGCCGATAAGCGTAATTGGTGAAACCGGCCATCGGGGCCTGCAACACCGGCGGGTCGACCTTCACCGGTCCGATCCACAGGGCCGGCGGCGGAAACGGGCGCGGCTCGATCGACGATTCAGCGAGCGCTGCGCTGGGGTCCAAACTGGCGACGACGTTCATGGCCACCATTGGACGGCGCGGCGGCGACAGCGCCAAGGCGCATGCCATCTGCATCCATGCTGCGGCTGAACTCGCCGGCGACTGCGGCGTCTACCAGCCTAGCGGCTGCCGGTAGGGGTTCGACGATACCGGCCTTGTCGGGGTGGCCTGTGCCGCGCCAGACGTAACGGAAGTCGGTTCGCTTGCTTGCCTGGGCGCAGCCAGGGCGGTTGCCTGCCGCGGCGCGACGGAGGGCCGGGCGAGCGCCCGCGCCATCGGTTCGTAGCCGAAGATCTGCGAATTGCGGCGGACGTCGGGGCTACGAGGAACCCGCGAGTGCTGTGGCGAGGGGAGCGATTGCTTGGACGAAAACGCGGCCGCCGAAGCGAGTCGTTCGCGCGGGTCGGCGAGCATCTGCCGCTGAGCGGCGGTGCGCTCGCCGGCTGACGTCTTGATCCGCACGACGTTCGACGGTCGGCCTGAGGTTGGTGTCCAGCGCAACGGCGACTTGCCGCCCGAACCGGTGCGGTGCGTCGTTGAGGGCTTGCCGGCGGCACGGCTGTGCCAGAGGTCGCTGACGGCGCTGCTCGCCTGTGCTTCGTGGCCGCACCCCGGGCAATCCTGGCCCCTAGCCTCCGGCGCCAGCAGTGCCAGTACAACCAGGAACAAAGTGCAAGACCGTCGCCCAACGTGATCCATGTTCATATCGTATTCCACAGCCCCCAGCGCGACGCGTCCGGGTTATCGGCGGCGGATGGCGGGAACTTGAGTCGGCTTGATTCGTAACTGAACTCGCCACAGTCTGGCCTTCCGCCGCCTCAGCCAAAGTCGGGCGACTTCAGCGACGATTGTGCTTACCCCTCGGCCACGACGGGCGACGTCAGTGCGCCAATGCCATCAATGCTGGCGACCACCGTATCGCCCGGCGCCAGGTAAGTGCCGCTTGCGTTGCCCACGCCGGCCGGTGTGCCGGTCGAAATAATGTCGCCCGGTTCCAAGGTGCAGATGTCGGAGACAAACGCGATCACCGCTGCCACGGAGAAGACCTGTTTGGCGGTAGTGGAGTTCTGCCGCACCCGATCGTTCACCGCCAGTTGCAAGGCCAGTGTTTGCGGATCGGGAATCGCCTCGGTGTCGGCCACGCACGGCCCACAGGGACAAAAGCTGTCGAACCATTTACCGTGCAGCCAATCGAAGAACGCGTCTTTCTCGCGCTTCTTGCGTTGTGGATTCGGATGAAACTTGCGGTGCGAAATGTCGTTGATCACGGTATACCCCGCCACGCAAGCCAACGCCTCTAGCTCGCTGACGTGCCGCGCTCGGCGGCCGATCACCACGGCCAACTCCACCTCCCAGTCGATGCCGTGCGGCGACACCCGAGGTATCTGTACCGGCTTGCCGGGATCGGTGAGCGTGGTGCTGGCCGGCTTCATGAACACGTAGGGAAACGTCTCCGACCGTTCGGTGGCGGCGCCGCCCCCTTCCTGCAAGTGTTCGTTATAGTTGCCCGCCAACAGCAACAGCTTGTTCGGGCGCGGAATTGGCACGAGCAGTTGCGTCTGCTTGGTCGCCAGGCGAATTGCCGGCGGCAACTTACCTTGACTCCGCTCAACCCAGGCCGCCAACTTCCGCGCCGCCGCCAGGCCGCCGCCGTCGGGCGGTAAGAACGTCAACAGGTCGTCCGACTCGGGCAGGAGCAATTGCTCGTGCGTTGCGTCGCCGTAGGCCGCCGCGCCCGCCGCCAGCGGCACGATATACGCGTCGGTATAAACCCCCAACGTCGGTCGGCCGCGAAGTTCGAATCGGCACAGTCGCATGTTGCGTGACTCCGGAAAAAGTTCGGCGCCGGCCCGCGCCGAACAACGAGCGGCCGGGCGGCGAAGCGTCCGCTATGGTACCTGGCCAAAATGAAGATCGAAAGCCGCGGCCACGCGGCCCGGGGCTACCGTTTCTTCTTCCGTTTCTTGGTGGGCTCGATTAGCGCCAGTTCGTGCGCTAATTCGAGGGCGGGTCGTACGAACTTGGCCGTTGCCTTCGAGAGGAGAACCAGAGTACAGCCGCTGCGGCCCCAGGCCCCCGCGGCCGCGGTAAAGGCGTCGGGCGCCAGCGAAATGAACCTGGCTTGGTCATCGGGGAGAAGCTTGACCATCGCGTACGAATCGTTCGGTGCGCCCAATGACGCAAAGATCTTGCCGCCGGCTCGAAAGTCCGGATGCCCCATGTGCTCGGACTCGACGACGTCTGGCAGCGACATTGCGATCTTGCGAAATTGACGCGGGGTCATGCTATCGCAGCGCGCGAAAGTTTACCGCGTCAGCGGCTGTTCGACGGGGGTCGTGCGGCGGGCCACCGAACGCAGCACCGCCTGCATCTCCATGACCAATTGGGGACCGGGTCGCTTGCCGGTCAAGCGGTTCAGGGCCGAGCCCTGCGGCGACACGAACTGGATCGTGGGATAGCCGCGCACACTGAACTGCTGGCAGACCTCGGGCTCGCGGTCGGCGTCGATCAGGACGCAGACAAACTGGTTCGACAGGCCGACGACTTCCGGATGCACAAACGCCTCGCCCGCCATCTGATGACAGAAGTGGCACCATTCTGCGGTAAAGAACAGCAACATAGGCTGGCCGCTGTCCTGTGCGGCGGCGCTTCCCGCCTGGTAGCCTTCGATGAAGTTTAGATTTCCCTTGGCCACTCGCGGGGCTTCGGCGGGCGCCTCGGCTCGCCCGGCTTCGGTCGATTGGCCACACCCCGCCAGCGACATTGCACAACAGGCGAGGCAGGTGAGCGTCAGAGCATACAGTGGACGTTTCATGGCAAGGATCCTCTCCAATGGCGCGGCAAGCGAACGGTCGCGGCGACCCTTGTATCGCCCGTCGGCCGACGACACTTGAGACCGAACCGAGATTTGGTAGGCGGGGAAGGATGCGGCCCCTAGCAAAAAATGTTGGTCGAACCGCGAGCGGCATTCCGGCGGGTCTTGTCGATCGTGTACGGCGCGCTACGCAGCTCTTGCCTTTCCGGCCGCACACTCCCTGGTCTTCTCGCACCTGTCGCATCCAAAACGCTTCCTCGCAAGGGTTTGGGAACGATCGCCACGCCAGCGGGGCGGTTCGCGCCGACGTCAAACCGCCCTGGACACCCCCCGCGGTTTTCGATAGTTTTCGCCCCCTCTTCACGAGACCGCTGTTCCTACGCTTTTCGGTTCGCAACCGCGTCGTTCGACGCCCAAAGGAAGCACCCATGGCTGCTGGGGTGACGGCACAAGCCGCGCCACTGTCGCTCGCGATGCGCTCGCGGGACTTGATCCTACCGGTGGCCATCATGGCCAGCGTGCTGGTGATCTTGGTGCCGTTGCCGCCTGCGCTCATGGATCTGCTCCTGGCGTGCAACGTCACGGTGGCGGTGCTGGTGCTATTGACGACGATCTTCGTTCGCACGCCGTTGGAGTTCAGCGTTTTTCCCTCGCTGCTGTTGGCGACGACATTGGCCCGGCTGGTGCTCAACGTGGCCACGACGCGGCTGATTCTCACCCAGGCCGACCGCTTGGGCTTGGATGCCGCGGGGGGAGTGGTTCGCAGCTTCGGCGACTTTGTGGCTGGCCAGCAGGTCGTCGTCGGCCTGATCATTTTTGTCATCATCGTGGTGATCCAGTTCGTGGTGATTACCAAAGGCGCCACGCGCATCAGTGAAGTTGCCGCCCGGTTCGCCTTGGACGGCATGCCGGGACGCCAGATGGCTATCGACGCGGATCTGAACGCCGGCACGATCGACGAGAAAGAAGCTCAGGCCCGCCGGGCCGAAATTACCCATCAAGCGGACTTCTTCGGCGCCATGGACGGTGCCAGCAAGTTCGTTCGTGGCGACGCCGTGGCCGGCATCATTATCACGGTGGTGAATATCATCGGCGGGCTGTTCATCGGCATGATCCGCGGCGGTATGAGCATTGCCGAGGCGT
>CAYWTU010000329.1:0-5405 GCA_964461275.1 uncultured Pirellulales bacterium
GCAAGGAAACGTTTTCGTGGCCGACGTTCTGACCAACACGATTCGCAAGTTCGACCCGCTGGGCAATGGCCAGGTGTTTGCCGATTTTTCCGATGGCGTCGTGTCGCCGACCGACCTGGCCATCGACTCGGTGGGCAACGTCTACGAGGTGAATTACCTGGCCAACACAATTCGCAAGTTCGATCCCCTAGGCAATGGCGTCCTGTTTGCCGATGCTAGCGACGGCCTCAATCAGCCGTGGGGCATCAGCTTAAACCCAGACGGTCCCGCGCCGGCGCCCGTGCCCGAGCCGGCAACGTGGGTTCTCATGGCGATGGGAGTCGCGATGCTGCACGCCGCCCGCCGGCGGGGCTGAATCGCCAACGGTCGTGTCCCCGTCCCGCCGACGGTACAATGGCCGCCGTGGCTTGTTCCTTGCATTCCTTCCACCCTAGAGGCGCCGGTGATTGCCCATCGATTTCGACCACCCGCTGGATTGTCGTGCGCATTGCTTGTTGGTGTGGCCATGGTTGCCGCGGGCGGCTGTTTATGGCCAGCGACGGCCCAGGGCGCTGATGGCCTGACCCAGGCCCTAACAACCCTCAAGCAGGCCGGGAGCGCCAACGACAACGCGGCGGCGACGGCCAAAGCCTGGTCGCTAGTGGCCGGCGCCGATGCGGCTCAGTTGCCGGACGTCCTGGCGGCTCTTGAAGGCGCGGGCCCAGTGGCCGCCAATTGGATTCGAAGCGCCATCGACGCCATTGCCGAGCGGCAGGCGCAAGCCGGTAAGAAACTGCCATTGCAGCAACTCGAATCGTTCGTGTTGGACTCCAAACGCCCCCCTCGGGCTCGGCGGGCCGCTTACGAGCTGCTGTGTCTGAGCGACGCGGCAGCGCCGGAGCGGCTGTTGCCCAACATGCTCCACGACGCCAGCGTCGAACTGCGCCGCGACGCAGTGGCCCGCGTCATCGAACACGCCAAGGCCAAACTCGACGCCAAGGAAAACGAGGCGGCCCAGAAGGAGTTGCAGCTGGCCCTCGCCGGCGCCGTCGATTTGGATCAGGTCACGCAGATTGAGCAGCGGTTGAAGGACCTTGGCCAGAAGGTCGACGTGCCGCGCCACTTCGGCTACCTGATGCAATGGAAGCTGATCGGACCATTCGACAACGTCGAAGGCAAGGGGTTCAACGTCGCTTATCCTCCGGAAGCCGAGCAGAAGTTCGAAGAAAAGCTGGCCGGCAAAGAAGGTGAAGTCGCCTGGATCGAGCATCAGACCGACGATCGGTTGGGTCTGGTCGACCTGAACAAGGCGCTGGGCAAGAACATGGGCGCTGCCGGATACGCGCTGGCCGCGTTTCACAGCCCGCAGGCTCGGCCGATCGAACTACGAATGAACTGTGTCTGCGCCAACAAAGTCTGGCTCAACGGCCGGCTCTTGGCGTCGAACGAGGTTTACCACTCGGGCGAGGAGCTCGATCAGTATGTTGCCGCCGGTCGATTGCAGGCCGGCAAGAACACCATTTTGGTCAAGGTTTGCCAGAATGAAATGAAGGAGCCCTGGGCGCAAGACTGGCGGTTTTCAGTTCGCGTTTGCGACGAGACTGGGACGGCTGTCTTGTCCGCCGATCGCCCAATCGCCGAGGCGCCGCCGCAGGTCAAACCGGCGTCGGGCGGGTAAGACAAGCGATTGGTTCTGCGCTTTGTGTCTCGGGCGCGCCGGAGATGGGCTATGACGACCGATCCCCAATCGCCCACGACGCTTTTGGACCGTGAGGAATACGTGGAACAAGCGTATTTCTTCGCCTCCCTGGCGCGGCGAATGCAACAGAACATGGCCACGCAGGAGGTCATGGTCTCGCTTCGCGAGGAAATCCTGTCGAGCACCAAGCTCCCGCTGGCGATCGATTTCCTGGCGTCCGACATCCGTTTGCACGGCGTACTCGCGCCGGCCATGGCCCGACTGGCGCATTACTTCACGGCCTTTCAGACCTTCGTGATGGGCGAGGCGGAACGGGAGGGGGGGCGATTCGACTTTCAGGTGGCGCTCGAAGTGCTGCAGCGCGACGCCGAGTTCCGCGCCGCCGGCGCCACGTCCCAGGGCATGTTTTTCTTTCAGTTTGAAAGCTTGTGCCGCAACCGGTTGGGTTACGACAAAGGGTTGGAAGCGATCGCCAAGGATCCTCTTTACCCGGCCGATTGGCGCGAGTGGATCCTGGCGCTGCGGCGGCAGATCGGCCTGATCGACTTTGCCGATCTGGTCTATGTCCGCAGCGCGCATTATCTGTGGCAGCGAGACAAGCAAGGACTCCCACCCGACGAAATGGCCAATCGAACGCCGCTGTTCGGCGAGCGCGAGGGAAAGATTGCGCTGGCACATCGCCACAAAGACCCGCTCCTTTTCTTCGCCACATTGGAGCGCCAATTGGGCTATCCCGTGGTTCCCCGCCCCAAGCCGATCGAAAACCCTTTAGACCAAATTCGCCTGTTGCAGCGACGCATGGAGCGGCTCGAATCACGGTTACGGTTGGTCGAGGACGAAAGCCGCACCGGCATCGACATCACCAAATTCTATGGCCAGCAGCCGGTGGAACCGCCCGACGACCTGGCCGGAGGGATTTAGAGGCCGACAAATAACCTTCTCGATGCGCAGGAATCAACGGGAGTTAGAGAGCCGTTGTCAGGTTATTTGGCGACCTCGTAGAGGCCGCCAGGTCGCCGGTTAGGCGACCTTTTGTATCAGCTTCTTCAACGCCGCGCCGTCGGCATCCAACAGCTTGGCCACGCCGGTCGCGTCGACGTCGGCCACGATGATCTCGCCGACTTCATTATTCACTTGCGAATAGATGCCGTGAGACTGCATCTTCTTCGTCTGATATTGGTTGTCCTCGGTCGGCGTCACATAGTGTACCGCCACCGCCTTGTAGCGGTGAATCAAGAACAAGTGCAACAGCGTCATCAATCGCTTTTGTCGCAGCGAGACGTCGAACGTATTCTGATCGCGGACCGACAGAATGGTGCGTCCGCGGCGATCCTGGATGGTGGCGAAGATGACGTTGGCCAATTTCTTTTCGTCGGGACCCAAGACCTGCAGCTCTAAGAGGTCCGAGCCCGAGCGGTTAGGCCGCAGCTTGACCCGCAGCGTTTGCGTGCGGCCGTAATGGGCGCTCCACTGGCCCAGCCAATCGGCCAGCAGGCTGGTGGGCACTTCGGTCTGCACCAGGTGCTGATATTGCGTGCTCCCCTTGCCCATGGCGGCGGTCGTTGCTGTGCGCCCCGAACAGGCGCCCAGCGCCCCATCCATCCGGGGCCCGCCCACCAACGTCTGCGGCGTGCTGTACGGCGATTCGACCAACCGCAGCTTGCGCTGCAAGCGGGCCAAAGCCAACATTCCGTCCTGCCGCAGCGCCAAGGCAAATTCTTCGCTGGCCAAGCCGTCAATCTGGTGGCCGCCGTAGGTGATAAAGTTGAACACGAAGCCCATCTTGCCGAGTTCTTCGGGAAACGCCCGCATTTGCTCGTCGCTCATGCCGGTAGTGTCCCAGTTGAACGAGGGAGAAAGGTTGTAGGCCAACATCTTGTCGGGAAATTGGGCGTGGATGGCGTCGGCGAAGTGCTTGGCGTCTTTCAGGTCGGCCGTTTTGGTCTCCATCCACAGCAGGTCGGCAAACGGGGCCGCCGCCAGCGACTTGGCGATGGCGTATTCGATGCCCCCTTGCACCTGGTAGTAACCCTCCGGCGAGCGGGGCCGTTCGCAGTCCCAGATAAACTGGATGCCCATGCTCTTGGCCCTTGCCTTGGCGCTGTTGAACGACGCTTTGCCGGCAAATTCCAGCCACTGCTTGGAGCTCATGGGGAACTCCTCGCCTTCGCTGGCTCTGAATTCCATCACGTCGGCCACCGCCTGGGCATACGTTTTTACTCCCGCCTCGCCCTGCCAGATTTCCGTCATCCGGCCCGAGACCTTGTCGAGCAGCGAATCGACGTTGGCGTTGGGATCCTTCTTGTAGGCGGCGGCGGCCTCGTCGACCAGCTTGAACACGCCGGTCCGCTCCAACCAGCCGTTGGCATCGGAAAACTCGTCGTCCGAAATGTTGTACAGCTTGTGGCCGTTGAGCTCATGCACACCGGCCGAGTCGAATCGCCGCAAAATGGCCAAGAAGGCGATCTTGTAAGGCGGCACATCGATGTTCGTGGCGCCGAGCACGAAGGGCTGATCGCGCTCGTCCGAGCAACTTTCCAACAACGTTGCCGATTCCGCGTCGGTGCGGGCCACAATCAGGCCCGGCACACCCATGATGTCCAATTGGAATCGAGCCGCGTTGAGCCGCTTGATCTGTTCGTCTTCGGCCACAAGCACCTTGCCCCCTTGGTGCCCGCATTTCTTCGAGCCCGGACGCTGATCTTCAATGTGATAGCCCGGCACGCCGACCTCCACGAAACGCCGGATCAGATTTCGCACGTGTGCATCGCCCCCGTGGCCGGTGTCGGCGTCGGCAATGATGAACGGACGGAAATCGACCTCAGGCGTGCCGGCCCGTTTTTCGGCCGACATGCGGCGGCGCAGAAAAAGCTGGTTCTTGTCGGCAATCAGCAGCGCCCGCACCAGGCCCGCCGCTTCGTCCGGCACCTGGCTGAGCGGATAGCTGGCCAGGTCGGGCCCTGGGTCTTCGTGGCTGCTGCCCTTGGCCGACGTGGCCCATCCGCCCAGGTAAATCCCTTCGATCCCCATCCGCTTCATGGCCACCGCTTGGCCGGGTGAGTAGGGGCCGAATGTGGTGATGCTCTTCTTGGCCTGGAACAGCTCACGCAGCCGGGCGTAAAAGCCCTCGGCCGCGTGCTTGGCCACCGTGTACGAGTTGGAAATCGTCCCCCGCTGCTCGACCACTTGCTTGGCCGAAAACAGCCGGGTGACACCAGCAAACCGGGGGCTGTCGAGATAGGCTTGGACTTCGGCGACTTGCGCTTCAAACGAGCTCACGGGCACGGCTCCTTGGGGGCGTTGCGGCGACGTCTGCGACGCGGCGGACGACGACGGGCTAAATGGGCAAAGGGCTTCGAGGGGTGTATGTCAGATGAGCGATACCGCCCGACCGCGAATCTCCTCACGCCAATTCTTTCCCGGTGGGAAAGGCGATGCGAGGTCG
Source organism: uncultured Pirellulales bacterium (assembly GCA_964461275.1). Taxonomy (GTDB): domain Bacteria; phylum Planctomycetota; class Planctomycetia; order Pirellulales; family CAYNRE01; genus CAYWTU01. The sequence goes on from CAYWTU010000329.1 coordinate 5,124, forward strand.
ATCGACGGGCGTGTCCAGCAGTGCTAACTAAAATCCAGGTTCTTGGTGATCCGCGTACCGTCTTGGCGATACGACTGGGCGTACAGCGCGATCCGCTTTTTCGCCATTTCCAGGTCGTGATTGTTCAAGTTGATGTTGAGCAAGTCGACGTACCACGGCATTTTTTGGCTGTCGGCGACGTAGGCTTGGACAATTTCGCGGGCGATTGGCAGCGTCGTGGTCGTTGAATCGTCGTGGACGGCTTTATTTTTGGCGGCCAATAGCTTGGCATATTCCTCTGCC
>CAYWTU010000330.1:0-5400 GCA_964461275.1 uncultured Pirellulales bacterium
TTCGGCGCCGTATGTGCCGTGACATTCCGCGCAGCTTTGGTTGAACACTGTCTTCCCGTGCGACGCCAACTCCTGATTGACGGTCCACGGCCAGCGCGGCGACTCCAGCGAATCGAGCCAGGCCAAGATCACGCGAAAATCGTCCTCGGCCGCGGCGAATTCCTGCGGACCGTTGGCCGGGTCCAGCATGAACGCCATGAGCGCGCGGTGGTCCTTGGGCGAATGGGCGTCGGCGTAGAGGTTGGTTTTTTGCTTGACGTACCACCAGGCCGGCGCATCGTGGTCGTTGTGGATCAGCTTGGGAACCGGGTTGTCGGGTCGGTAGTTGAGCTGTGGATCGCGCTGCGAACCCAACAGCACGCCGAAGATGATGGCGTTGGTGGTGCCGTTCGATTCGCCGAGAGACACGCGCAACTTTTCGGGAACCTCGGGCACGTTACGCCCCAGCAGCCGCTTGGCAGCGTAGACTTCGTCGTACAGCGTCTGCATGGCGACATGCGTGTTGGGCAGTCCGGGAATTACCTTGCCCACGACCTTGCCGCCGTGGCACATGAAGCAATTGCTCGACCAGCCTGCGCCGGCCGACGGAGCGGCGAACTGCAATGGCACACCGTCTGTGCGGCCCGGAGCATCGGTCAGGCCGTAGCGGCTCATGGTCATTTGGCGGCGTGCGGCGGCGTCGGCCCGCTCGGCCTTGGCTCGGGCCGGTTCTTCCCATGTTCGCCACAAATTGTCAAAAACTTCCTGGTCCAACAGCGGCGGGATGTAGTTCTTCTCGATCAGGAGCCGATAACCGGGCTCGTTTGAATAGTCGCGAACCCCCAGCTCGAAATTGGCCGCCGCAGCGCCAACAACTACCGCGGCGCAATGGCAGAAAGCCAGGAGCAAGGCGGCGCGAGGTACTCGAAAGCGACCGGGCATGGAAATGTCCCTTTCGTGAAGGCACGGCGAATCACAATCCTGCGAAACATTAGTATACAAAGAAAGTCCCGCGAGTCTACTCCTCTCGCCCAGGAAATTGAATTCACGCGCCGCTTAGGCCCAACGCCTCGGCATGGGGCTCCAGTGCCGAGACGACGAAGGCGATGTGCTCGTTGAGTTCGACACCTAGATCGGCGGCGCCGCGCTCGATGTCTTCGCGGTTGATCGATGCCGCAAACGACTTCTGCCTGAGCTTCTTGCGGACGCTGGCCGGTTCCAGGCCGTAAATGCCCTGGGGCCGCACCAAGGCGCAGGCGGAAATGAACCCAGAAAGTTCGTCGCAGGCGTACAACGTCTTGTCCAGACGCGAGACCCGGGGGCAGTCGGTCAGGTAGTCGGCGTGCGACTTGATGGCATAAATAACCACATCCGGGTAGCCGTGGTCGACCAGGATGCGAGCCCCTTGTAGTGGATGGTCGGGCGGGTCGGGCCAGCGCTCGTAGTCAAAATCGTGCAGCAGGCCCACGATGGCCCACAGGTTCTCGTCTTCGCCGAATTTGCGGGCGTACGCCCGCATGGCGGCCTCCACCGAAAGCATGTGTTTTCGCAGGCCCTCGCTCGCGGTGAATTGGCACATGAGGTCGTAGGCGGCTTGTCGATCGAGGGTCACGTGGCGTTCCCGGGGGGTGGAATTTGCAATAGGTTAACACCATTCTCGCCAGTAGCGAATTGACCGCCCCGGTCGGCGCGGGTTAAGGTGGCAGTTCTGTGCAGGCCGCCCGGCGGCCGTACCAACGTTTGACCTTCTCGTTATACATCCCATGCCGTTGGTTGCCTCTCGTTGGTTGGCCCGAGTCGTCGTCGGGGCGTGTGCGTGCACGCTGGCCAGTCGATCGTCGGCCGACGATTGGCCGCAATGGCGAGCCGATGCCGGGCATTCGGGCGCGACCGAAGGGCAACTTTCCGAGCCGCTGCACCTGAGCTGGTCACGCGATCTTCCGGCGCCGCGACCTGCGTGGCCGGAACAGCCCAAGCTCGACTTCGACAAGAGCTATGAACCGGTGGTTGCCGGACAGCGGCTGGTTGTCGGTTCGGCGGTCACCGACGCAGTCACGTGTTACGACACTCGCAGCGGCCAAGCGGTATGGCAATTTTTTACCGAAGGGCCGGTCCGCCTGCCGGTGGCAATTGACGCCGGGCTGGCTTATGCCGCCAGCGACGACGGACACTTGTACTGTTTGAAATTGGACACCGGCGAGTTGGTTTGGAAGTTTCGCGGCGGACCGTCGGACAAGCGGATTTTGGGCAACGGGCGACTGATTTCCATGTGGCCCGCCCGGGGCGGGCCCGTGGCGGCACAAGGCCGCGTTTACTTTGCGGCCAGCATCTGGCCGTTCATGGGTGTGTTTGTTCACGCCTTGAACGCCGCCACGGGCGAGGTGGTTTGGACGTCCGATGGCGAAGGTTCGCGTTATCAATTGCAGCCCCACAACTCAAATTCATTCGCCGGCGTCGCGCCGCAAGGCTCCCTGACGATTGTCGGCGACGTGCTGTTGGTCCCCGGTGGCCGTTCCGTTCCCGCGGCCTACGACCTGGCTAGCGGCCAGCCTCGGTATTTCCATTTGGCCGACAACGGCAAACGCGGCGGCGGCAGCGCCGTCGTCGCCCGCGACAACGTGTTCTACAACGGTGGCCACGCCTACGAAGCCAGCACCGGACAGGCCTTGGCAAGCGTGCCGTGGCCCCTGGTTCCCGGCGGCACGGAACTTATTGGTTATCACCAATTTCGCGAGCAGTACGAGGCGTTCGACCTGACGGCGGCGACGATTCACACCAGCGAGCGGACCGACCGCAAGGGCAACGTCGTTAAGCTCACCGATTGGAAGCTGCCCGAGAAATGGAAACACAAACTGCCGGGGGGCGCCGACCTGATCCGCGTGGGCGGTCGTTTGTTCGCGGCGGAAGAGAATCGAATTGTGGCCATCGAACCGGCCACGACGCCTGCGCCGGCGGTCACTTGGGAAACGACGGTGGAAGGCAACGTGGTGAGGTTGCTGTCGGCCGACGACCGGCTGTTCGCCGTGACCGATGGCGGCCGCCTGTACGCCTTTGCGGGTGAACCGCCGGGCGGCCAGCCCGCGCTGCACGTAGGCGGCGTCGAGCCGACGGCGGTAGATCGCACGGACTTTCCGTTGTCCGGCGATCTGGCGGCGGCGGTCGAGATTTTAGCCGACACGCGCGGGCACCTTGTAGCCTGGTCGGCCGGGAAACTTCCCGCGCTGGAAAAGCTGGCCGAATCGCGCCTCCGTGCTGACGAACTGGTCCTGGCCGTGGATTCCGACGTCGCGGCCGTCTCGGCGCTGAGGAAATTTCTGGGTGATCGCAATGGCCACCCGTTGGCGGTGATTGAAAGCGACGTGGTCGCGGACCAGCTTCCGCCCTATTTGGCCAGTGGGATGTTGGTGACGGACGCCGCCATGCTGGCATCTTCCCAGGGTGATGCAACGCTGCGGGTCATGTACGAATCTCTGCGACCCTTTGGTGGCCTGGCGGTGATGGTCGCCAATCAAGAGCAACACCAGCAAATTGCCCAACTGGCGTCAAGACTGGAAGGCGCGGCAGTGGAGCGCCGTGGGGGCCTGACGCTGTTGACGCGAGCCGGGCCTCTAGCCGGTTCAGACAACTGGACCCACGAGCACGCCGACGCGGCCAACACTCGCGTTTCCCGCGACGGGCGAGTGCGGGCCCCCTTGGGGCTCTTGTGGTTCGGTGGGCCGCCCAACGCAGAAGTTCTGCCACGTCACGGCCACGGCCCGCAGCCGCAGGTGGTTGACGGCCGAGTGATCGTGGAAGGCACGGATATGCTTCGCGCCGTGGACGCTTACACGGGCCGACTGTTGTGGCGACGCGAGTTGCCCGGCGTAGGCAAATACTACGACAATTACGCTCATCAGGCCGGCGCCAACGCCACCGGCGCCAACTACGTCAGCGCTGCGGATGGAATCTACGTGGCCTACGAAGAGCTCTGCTTGCGGCTGCACCCGGACACCGGCGACACCGTCGGCGAGTTTCGACTGCCGGCCGCCGAGACACCCGAGGCGAGCGAAGCGAAAGCGGCGGCGGACACCGTAGCGGACGCCAACGTGGCGGCGAGCGACGACGCGGCAACGAAGGCGACATCTGCCGCCCAGCCGCACGAACCAGAATTGACTCCCTCGCCGCTGTGGGGCTACTTGAACGTAGTGGACGACTATCTCATAGGCGGCGCACAGCCGCTGGTGGTCGCGGTGGGAAAAGACCAGTCGCTGGTCAAAGGCAGCAACGAGAATCTCTCCGCTAGCAAGCGGCTGGTGGTAATGAATCGCTACAGCGGCGACGTGCTCTGGTCGGCCGTTGCCACGCACTACTTTCGCCACAACGCCGTTTGCGTCGGCGGCGGTCGATTGTACGCGGTGGACCTGCTTAGCGACGGTCAGCGGCAGCGCCTCAAGCGCCGCGGGCTGGAGCCATCGGGCGACTCGCGGTTAGTCGTGTACGACTTGGCAACCGGTCGCGAGCTATGGACAACGGACGACGGCGTATTTGGCACCTATTTGAGCTACTCGGCCGAGTACGACGTACTGGTCGAATCCGGGCGCCCGGCGCGCGACACACTGGCCGATGAAGTGCGACAGATGCGGGCATTTCGCGCCGCCAGCGGCGAAATCCTGTGGCAAGAAAAATATGACGGGCCCGCCATGCTCCACGGTCAGAAGGTTTTCTGCGGCACGCGGGCGTGCGACCTGTTGACGGGCAAGCCGGTGCTGCGGCGCGATCCGCTCAGCGGCGTTGAGACTCCCTGGACCTGGAGCCGCAACTACGGTTGCAACACGCCGATGGCCAGCCAACACCTGCTCACGTTCCGCAGCGGCGCGGCGGGCTACTTCGATCTGACCGACGACGGCGGCACGGCCAATTTGGGCGGCTTCCGCTCGGGCTGCTCGAACAACCTGGTGGTGGCCGGCGGCGTGCTCAGCGCACCTGACTACACTCGAAGCTGCACGTGCAGCTATCAGAACCAAACTTCGTTGGCCTTCGTCCATATGCCCGAAGCGGAGTTATGGACCGAGTTTCCCGTCGCCAAGGATCAACCGGTCGTGCAATTGGCGTTGAACATCGGCGCGCCCGGCAGCCGCCGCTCGCCAGACGGCACACTTTGGCTGCACGAGTTCGCCGGTGTGCAAGTGGAATATGACGGACCCGGACCGTACAGCCGGCATCCTTCGGTCGTGCAGGCCGGTGGGTTGCCGTGGGTCTATAGCAGCGGCTGTCGCGGCATTCGCCGGTTGACGTTGAAACTCGCTCCGGAAGTTGGTTCGTCGGCCTCATTCACGGTGCGGCTGCACTTTAGCGACCCGGATCAAGCGGCGCCGGATAGACGAAAGTTTGCGGTCGCCGTGCAAGGGCGGACGGTGCTGGAAAACTTGGATGTGGCGGCCG
>CAYWTU010000331.1:0-5398 GCA_964461275.1 uncultured Pirellulales bacterium
GTTGAATCCGCAAGCCAATTCTCCCTGCAAAGTATCGGTTTGACAAATCGACCGATTGGCGGCCGGACGCCTAATGCATAAAACAGGAGCCAAACGCACGAGTAGCCCGATTCGGAGCACAGTCATGGTTCGCAGGTCGCGCGTATTCCGATGGCCCGCCAGCACGCTGCCCTGCAGGCGACCCAGCCCGTGGGGGAATTGGCTGGCGTTGACGGCGATCGCGCTGGCATGGCCCGGCGCCGGTCAGGCGCAACATCTGGTCAATGCCATGGAAATTCCTGGAGAGGCGATCGACGCCCATGCCGGCCAAGGCGTCAACCAGAATCGGCTGGGCGCCTTTGGGTCGGACTTGGCCTTCGTGCCAGACACAAGCGAGCCGGGCGGCGGTCGCTGGTATGGACTGGTCGACCGTGGTCCCGGCGGCGGGGTCATGCCATACGAGGCGCGCGTCCAAGAGTTTCGGCTGGACATCGATCCCCAGAGCGGCCGCATTAGCAACTTTGCCCTCCGCCGCACGATCGTGTTGACGCAAGAAGGCGGCCAGCCGCTCGACGGTCAGAATCCACAGCGGCTGGGGAGCGCCGACCAACAACGGCACGCCTTCGACGCGGAGGGGCTGGCCTATGCAGGCGCCGGCGCTTGGTTTGTATCGGACGAGTACGGCCCCTTGGTGCGGCGCTTTGCGGCGCCCGACGACCTGCCCAGCGGGATGGGGTCCACCGTCGTGCATTGGCGTAGCGAGCGAACGTTCGACCCGCCGGCGAATCTCGTGCCAAGGGACGCAACGGGGCGGATCAACTACGTGGCCGAGAAGGACGGCGAGCCGAGGCTGGCGACGGGCCGGGCGGCCAATCGCGGGTTCGAGGGGTTGGCGCTGTCGCCTGACGGACAACGCTTGTACGCCGCGCTGCAGTCGCCGTTGGTCAACGAGGGGCCCCAAGGCGACGGCGAGCGCGGCCGGTACGTGCGTATCGTTGAATTCGACGTGGCGTCGGGCGTGCCCCATAGGCAGTTCCTGTACGAACTGGAGTCGGTCGCCGACATCAACCACCGCATCGCCGACGAGCAGGGGCACTTTAAGCGATCGAAGCAGGGGCGCTCGGTCGGAATCAGCGCACTTGTGGCAGCGGGACCAGACCGATTCTTGGTCCTGGAGCGCGACAATCGGGGCGTTGGCATCGACAACCCCCAGAACGCCGACCCCGTTCTCCGCCATGTCGGCAGCAAGCGGCTGTACGAAATCGATCTGGCAAGCGCCACCGACGTCAGCCAGTTGTCGCTCCACGGTGTGGAGACCTTGGACGCGGGCGTGCGGCCCGTGAGCAAGCGTTTGTTTCTTGACTTGCAAGCCGAGATTGCCGACCAAGGCCTGCCGCTGCCCGAGAAGATCGAAGGCGTGGCGATTGGCCCTCGACTTAACGACGGCGGGCACGTCCTGGTTGTCGCAACGGACAACGATTTCAGCGTCACACAGACCAAGGCGGCCATTCAATTCGACGTTTATACCGACGGTACGCAAGGGCCCGTGGACGGCGATTCCAAGGGGCGAAAGCTCTTGCATTCGTGGTTGTACGCGTTCAAGTTGCATTTGCCGGGGCCGCACTGACCGGCGTTGGTTCGCAGGACCACTGCCGCGGCTGCGGATGGGGGCGTATAATGCGGCCATGCCGGCCGGGGGACGCGTCGTCCCTGGCGACCGCACCGCGTCTGCCCTGCCTGCCGCGTCATGCCGCACGACGATTCGGAATATATCGACCCTGTAGTCGCCGCAGGGCCTGCGCCGCCGGCGCCGGGTTTGGCGCGCTCGCGGGACTTATCCGAACCTTCCGCTCCGTCGCTGCGAATGGGGCGGCTGTTGGGCATTCTGGCGGTGCTCGTGGCGGCGCTGGCCGCTCCGTCGCTAGTGGAACGGATGCGCTATGCCTGGACGCGTGGTCAGATGCGAGCCAAGGCCGACGTCGCCCGCGAGCAACTGCTGCAGCCGGCGGCCGATTCGGAGCGGTTCCGCTGGGTCGTGCAAAGCGTCGAACCCAGCGTGGTGCATATTGACGCCCTGCGGGTCGTCCGCGGGCGGACGGGCCGCGGCCGCGGCGAGCTGTTGGATTGGCAGCCCAAGATGATGAACACCGGTCAAGGCTCCGGAGTCATTGTCGAAACCTCGGGTTACGTGCTCACCAACAACCATGTGATCGACGGCGCCGCCCAAATCGACGTCTACCTCAGCGACGGTCGCAAGATTGAAGATGCCAAGGTAGTCGGATTCGATCCGCTCACCGACCTGGCCGTACTGCGCATCGACGCCGGCGATTTGATCGCCTGCCCCTGGGGCGACAGCAACGCACTGGAGGTGGGCGATTGGGTGTTGGCGTTGGGGACGCCATTTGGACTTGACCGGACGGTGACGGCGGGCATCGTCAGCGCCCGGCGATGTCAATCGCAATCCTTACATGGACTTCGTGCAGACCGACGCGGCGGTCAACCCCGGAAACAGCGGCGGCCCCCTGGTCAACCTGCAAGGTGAGGTGGTGGGGATCAATACGATGATCGTGGGCGAGACGTATCGGGGCATCAGCTTCGCCATTCCCAGCGACACTGCCCAGGAGGTCTACAACCGGCTCAAGAGCACGGGCCGTTACGCCCGGGGTTGGCTAGGAGTGGGCCCTCGCGATGTGTTGCCGGAAGAGGCGCAGACGTTTGGGCTGGAGGCGGCCGAGGGGGCGCTGGTGACCGAGGTGATTCCGGGCTCGCCGGCACAGGCGGCCGGCATCGAGCCGGGCGACGTGATCGTTCGTTGGGATGGGCACGAAATTAAATATTCGCGCGAACTGAACCTCCGCGTGGGACGTACGGCCATTGGCGCCAAGGCGGCGGTCGAACTGATCCGCAAGGGGCAGCGTTTAAAGCTGGAGGTGACCGTGGGGGACCGTCCGGAGCAATCGGGCCGCTAGGTCGGCCCAAAGGTTCGCCGCGCCGCCCGTCCCGGCGGCTGGGAAAGCTGCTAAACTGGCGATGGTTCCGCCACTTGCACATGCTGCCATCAGGAACGATATGAACGGGCTTGCTTTGCCGCCGGTTTTGCTAGGGAACTTGAACAACTGGGGCATCCCGGCGTTGTACGCCGTGGGAGGCGCCCTGGGAGTCGTTGTGGCGGCGGCAATCTTGTACCACATGTTGCGACTGGTATTGCCCAAGACGGCCGCCATCGCCTTGGCCACGGGCAAGGAAGCCAGTTTGCAGCCGGTGTTCTACGTGTTGCTGGTGGTTGGCGTCACGGCCCTGCTCATCTTTCCGTATATTCCCTACAACACGTTTGGCGAAGATCTGAAGATGCTCAAGGATTCAGGTCTGAACTTGATCCTGGTGCTGTCGATCATCATGGCTCTGTGGACGGCCAGCATATCCGTGGCCGACGAAATCGAAGGCCGCACGGCCTTGACGCTGCTGTCAAAGCCCATCACGCGACGGCAGTTCGTGCTTGGAAAATTCTTGGGGATCATCGGTTCAGTCGCCATCATGTTCATCGTGTTGGGGGCGGTATTCTTGGTCACCGTCTCGTTTAAGACGGTGTACGAAGCCAAAGAAGGCGCTTTGCCCACGCCCACGGCCGCCCAATGTTCGTTCGAGATATTGCAAGTCGTGCCGGGCTTGATCTTGGCGTTCTTGGAAACCGTGGTCATGACCGCCGTCAGCGTGGCGATCTCAACGCGGCTGCCGATGTTGGCCAACCTGACCATCTGCGGCGCCATCTACGTGCTCGGCCATTTGGTGCCGGCGCTGGTGAGCAGCGTGGGGGGGCGGTTCGAAATCGTGGCTTTCGTGGGCCGGTTGATTGGCATCCTGCTGCCGGTGCTCGACCACTTCAACGTGCAGGCCGCTGTGGCCACAGGCGCCGTCGTCCCGCCCGCCTACCTGGGCTGGGCCCTGTTGTACTGCACGCTGTACAGCGCCGCGGCAATCTTCGTGGCGCTGATCATGTTCGAAGACCGCGATTTGGCCTAGGGCTGTAGCGGATCGCGCCAGGTTTTCGCCCGCACGCTGCACCGGCCCCTGCCGGGTCGATTACACTGGACGTTGGCCGTCCTTCGTCGCCTCCGGATCCGGGCCCCTCGTCGCACAGGTCTTGCTAACCGTGGCTGCCGAATCGTTCCATCGCGCTCGACGACGCGTCCGTTGGTCAGCGGCCGAGATCGCCGTCTGCCTAGCCAGCGCAGCCGCTGCGCTGACGCTGGCGACGTTGTTGCTGCTCTTGGGGCTGATCACGCACCTACTGGCCCGGGGCGACTCCAACGGCCCGTCGGCGACGCAGCCGTCGGCGGTCGCCGCTGCTGAAGTGGCCGACCCGCTCCATCGCTATCCACCGCTCTGGCATTTCGCCCAACGGTTGTCCACAGTGTTGGCGGGCGAGGCGTCGGTCCAGCGGCCCGGCATCGGGTTGGCCCACCGGCTGCTGTTGTTGCTGCTCGTCGCCGGACTGCTGCTGTCGGCGTTTTACTGTTTAGCGCATCTGGCGCTCGACCGGGCCATTCAAACCTCGGCGGCCCGGACGGCGCTGGCTCTGCGGCACGATCTGTTCGAACAGCACCTGCGAATGGGCGGCGTGGATCTGGCCAGCCGGCGGCAGGCCGGTATCGAGGAACTGCTCGGCGACCGCGTGGAAACGGTCCGCGAAGGCGTGGCCCAGTGGTGGCGGAGCGTGCCGTTCGCGGTGGTCGCTGTGCCGGTGCTGGTCTTGCTGGCGCTGAAGGCCCAACTGTGGGTCGCCGTGGTGGCGATGTTGATGATCGCCTTGAACTGGCTGGTGTTGCAACGTTGGGAAGAACGGCTGCGCAGGCACCGGGTGCTGTGGGCCGATCGACAGGCGCAGCACACGGCCGCCTTGGCAGAGAGTTTGCGCCATGTTCGCCTGGCGCAAAGCGCGGCGGTTGACGGTCTTCCCGGCGAATCGCTGGCCGACCGCTTGCAGTGGTTGGAACATGCGGTTCAAGGGCGCGAGGCGGGATCGTCGGCCTGGGTAAACTTGCGGGTGTTCTTTATCGCCGCCACGGTCGCGCTGCTGTTGGCTCTGGCCGGCGCCAATGTCCTACGTACGCCTCCCAAAACCACCCTGGCCGAGACCGTTGTGCTGACGGCCGCACTGTTGTGCCTGGCCGAGCCGGCTCAGCGGGTGCTGCGGCTGCGGGCCAGCGCCGCGCGGGCCGACCGTGCCGCGCGGGCTATCTTCGCCTACCTTGATCGCCGACCGCTGGTGGTCGAGGCCGGCGCGCCAACGACACTCAAGCCGCTGGCGCGGGAATTGGACCTAGAAGCGGTGACGCTCGACGACCCGGGCGGCGTTAGGCTGCTCGACAACGTGTCGCTGCGCATCGCCCCGCACGGCCGAATCGCGCTGGTGGCCACG
>CAYWTU010000332.1:0-5397 GCA_964461275.1 uncultured Pirellulales bacterium
CTGAACCCCTTTTCGGTCAAGGTATGCACATAATGCTCGGCCGATAAAGCCCGCGCCCCCGGTGACCAACAATGTATGCATAAATCACACCAAGGCTTGCGCCGCGCCGAGAAAACCAACACCAAACCGCCGCGACCAATTGGCCGCCCATGGGAGCGGAAACGTTCAGTAGACCGCGCCGCACGTGAACGCGTCAACGGATGCCGCGGCGATACTTGACGATGCAGCGCAGGGCCGACAGGCCGTCTTTCCAGCCGATTTTCTTCCCCTGGGCATAGGTTCGGCCCGCATAGGTGATCGGCTGCTCATAAATCCGCACGCCGGGGATCGAGGCCGCCTTGGCCGTCAGCTCCGGCTCGATGCCAAAACGATTTTCCCTCAGAGTGGGGGCGATCTGCTGAATCACTTCGCGGCGAAAGACCTTGTAGCAGGTTTCCATGTCGGTCAGGTTCAGATTCGTAAAGGCGTTGGACAACAGCGTAAGCAGCCTGTTGCCCAGGTAGTGCCAGAAGTACAGCACCCGCTGGCTGTCGCCGGTGAAGCGGCTGCCAAAGACCACGTCGGCCTGTCCTTCGACGATCGGCTGAATCAGTTTCATGTACTCGGCCGGGTCGTATTCCAGATCGGCGTCCTGCACCACCACGACGTCCCCCTGGGCGGCCAGGAAGCCCGTCCGCAGCGCAGCGCCTTTGCCTTGATTTCGGTCGTGCATCAGGATGTTCAAGTCGCACTGGCCGCGCCACGATTCCAAGATTTCGCGCGTGCCATCTTGGCTCCCGTCGTCCACCAAGATGATTCCGCACGGCACGCCGCAATGGCGAATCCGCTCGACAACGTCGGCAATCGTCGCCCGCTCGTTGTAGATGGGCACCACAACGCTAAGCTTAAATTTCTCTGGAAGCTTATAGATGCCGAGCTTGCGGCAGACGGCCGAACCCAACAGTCGCTGCAACAACTCGGTCCGGTCCAAGGGAGGCGACGCGGCGGCGCCGTCGGCCATTTCCTTGTCGCAAGCGTCCAAGAGTTCGTTAACCACATTCAAGGCCTGACGCAGGTCGATCAAGGGATCACCCGTCCGAGGCGTTCCAAGCGAAATGAGCGGCACGGCAGCGTCCTTGCTGACAAGAAAAACCCCGGCTCCACAACCGGGGCGCAAGCTGGTCGGCCCGACAATCCAAGGGCTCCTTGCAGTATATTCGGCAGTTAGCGGCCGGCCAACGTCAGATGAGCGAGGCATAGACGCGGCAAATTCAACGTAAGGCCTTTCACGGCAAAAGTTTAAGGTGCGGATGAATCAGGGTGCTGCGATGCTGAATCGAGCCACCGCCGAATGTCATCCAGGATTCGCTCGGCGCAGGCCGCGTACCCGGCCTCGGTCATGTGCACCTCGTCCAAGAACACTTCATCGCGACTTTGGGCAAACAGGTCCGCCAGGTCATGGACCGGAAATTCTTGGATCGCCAAGTCTTGTTTCAGTCGACTTCTCACCGCAGTGTCCAGATCGGCCAACCGCGGTTTGAGCGTCACCAGTCGCTGTTCGGCGTCGGTCCGGGGCGACTTGGTGAACACCATCGGCTGCCAATACGCCAGGACATGAAATCCGTGTTCTTGGGCCATACCCCGAATCGTTTGCAGGTTGGCCGCGTAATGTTGAACGACCCCCTCGGCCAACCGCTGCACATCTTCGTCGGTCAGACCTCCCGCGCCGCCGTTTCCGGCAGAACTGCCGCGGCGCAGCGCCAGCCTGACGTTCTTGGCCAGACGCCCCGTGGCGCTCCGCTTCGCAGCCAAGAGCAGCGATTCCCAGGAGGTCACGTGAAACTCCGCGGCCCGCTCCGGCTCGTGCTGGGCATTGCCGGCCTGCACGTTCTGGATTGTCGACAACAAGTCGTTGTACCCGTCGAACAGAATCACCAAGTTGGGTCGGTCCTGCCGCTGCAACTGCCGGTGCAGGGCAATGGTCTCTTGAGTGGTCACATAGCCGATCTGAGCGAAGTTGGTGATTTCCGGTCGCGGCGATGCATTCGTGGGCCAGTCGGCCGCCAACTTCGACGGAATCGTGTGTTCATCGCGGGCGAGCCACCCCCACATGGCGGAGCCGCCGAAGCAGAACACACGGAGGGCGCCTGGCGAATCATCCTTGATGACGGCGGACGGTCCGACGGTTCGACGCAGGCCGCGCTCGTCGACGTTCAGCAACCGTCCCGCGTAGGGCCGAATGCGCCAGTAGACGAACGGTTCCCAGTTGGACACCTGCGCCTCAGACTGTTCGCGGTGCAGGTCGGCCAGCCAAGGGGCGTCCGCCAAGCCGCTGCGCTTCTGCAGCCGGCGCAGTTCGACGCTTTCTCGCCGCGAAAACACCAGTTGCGCCGCCATCTCCACCACGGCCAGCAGCGCCAGCGATATCCCCACCATTTTCCAAGCGGCGCCGAAACGACTGAACCAGCGGTCCAAACGTGGCGTGCGGGGCCGGTTCGTAGGCGCGGTCGAATGTACAGGCGGCACTTCGGCCATGGCGGGTTATCCTGGCAATAATTCTAAACGCGGTACGCGGCCGGTTCCGACAACAAGGGCCCTAGGCAGGCGGCCGGTTCGGACCGCGCGCGCCAGCGGGCCGCGATCTGCACCGACTGTTCTCCCATTCGATGGCGAAGCGACGCATTCGCCGCCAATCGTTCGATCGCCGCCGCCCATCCGGCCGCCGAATCGTCGCGCAGCGCCATTCCGTTGCCTTCGTTGACCAACAGGTCACCGGCGGCGCCAACGCGCTCATGACAGACAATGGGCAGCCCGGCCGCCGCCGCCTCGTTGAGCACCATTCCCCACGGCTCCGACTCGCCGCTTGCCACCGCCAGTACGTCCCCCGCAGCGTATAGCTCGGGCAATTGTTGTTGCGCAACGGGGCCCAAGAACTTCAGCCGACCGGCTAACCGCTCCTCGTATCGCCTGCGCAATGAGGGCTCTTCCGGTCCGCTGCCCGCGATCGCCAGGCCGATGCGCCGATTGCAAGATTCCAAGGCCTGACACAGCAACTCAACGCGCTTTCGGCGAACGAGTCGCCCAACGTGCAGGACGTTGACCTCGCCCGGCAAACGAAAGCGATGGCGAAGCTCCGCCTGTCGTTCGGCGCGGAGCCCTGCGGCCTGGCCGAAGTGATCGTAGTCGATCCATTGGGGCCACCAACCCTCCTGGTCCGTCAGCATGCCGTATCTGCGCCAGAAGTCACGGTTGTAGCGGCCGGTGAGAAGGATGCGATGGGCGTGTCTGATCCAGGGTCCCAGACGCACCCGCCTGACAAGGGAGCGCGGCCACCCTTTGAGCCTGTCGGCGAACACGTTGGTATCGGAACGAAAGCAAAACGGCCGACGCTCGCGTCGGCACCAAGCCAAGACCTGGCGAATCAGCGGATGCTGGTAGCCGCCCAAGACTACGGCGTGCGGATTCCATGCACGGAGCAGCGCCATCGCCTGAACAGCGTTTACTGCGGGGGGCTGCCCGGTGGAGGCCAGCACGCGGTGTTCACATCGCTGGGGCAAATCGTAGGCAAAACAGCCATCGGCGGACGGCCGCAAGAAAATGGCCCGAATTCGCTCGGGGCCCAACTGTTCGGCGGCTCGGTCGAGTTCCGCGTTGCGATAGGGGGTCGGAACTTCGACGATATAGACCAGCGGCCGCGTCATGAGGGCCCATCCCAAGCGGCCACACGGTCACCGCGCACGCGCCGCTGTGCGCACCGAGACCGCCGCGGCCGGAATCAAAGCCGGCTGCAAGCTCCGTTTCCAGGCCAAAATGCGCTGCTGCTGGAGCAGCCATTGCTGCTGGGCCAACCGCGCCGCCTCGGTCCGTTCAATCACCGCCAAGCGCTGCGTAACGGCCATGGAGATGAGCAAGGTGATCGTTCCCAACCCGCTGGGCGACGAGGCCCAGGTGCTGAAGAAACCGGCGGCCATGATGGCGCCAATCATCCCCAAGCAAATTCGGGCCAGGTCTTGAATTTCGCGATCGTGGGCCTTGAGTGACAATCGTGCCGCTTGCCAACCCGTGACCACCATCGACGCCACGAAAGGAATCAATCCCACCAACCCGGTATCGAACCAGATGGACAGATACATGTTGTGGGTTCCCTTCATGTTTCGGATGTGCTCGCGCATCTCGCGCCGGTTGGCGCCGAAACCGTGACCCACAATGGGGCTTTCCATGCATGCCGCCAGACCTTGTCGCCAAATGACGTCGCGATTGCTCAGGTCGGTGCTGAAATAGCGCGACGCCAAGAAGTCGGCGTGCTTCTCGTTGAACGACAAAAAGACCAAGGTAAACAAACCCGTGGCGGCAACGATGACCAGCGCCAGCGCAATGCGGGGAAAGTTCAGGCGGGCCACCTGGGGCAAGCAAGCGATGATGCCCGCGAATAGCCCGCCACGCTGACCGATGGAAATGAGCACAATGGTGGCCGCCACGAACGCCAAGCCGCAGGCGATGCGGCGCCATCTGCTCCAAGGGCGCAAGGCGCCCCAGAGCAAGAACGGCATGGAGATACCGCCGGTGTCGGCGAAGGCTCCCACCGAGTCGCTGAGAGCCGCAAACCGCTCGCCGCCCCCGGCCCCGCGGGCCAATTCCCGAATGCTGACCGTTCCAAGCAACGTCCAAATCAGTCCGGCCAAGAGGAAGGTGACAAACAGCGTACGCACGTCCTGGCGCTGATTCACGGCGTCGCCCATGGTCCACGACACCAGCACCGTGCCGAACAAGATGCCGCCCCACTGAATCGACCAAAGCAGATCCTGGGAAGCCACCGATTGCGGCAGCCCAATCAACACGTAGGCGCCGAACAGCGCCAGCCCCCAGCCGGGGCCGTGTTTGAGCTTGATAACTTGCAGACACAGCAAGGCGATGATCGCCATTCGAGCCACGCCCGCCGCCGCGTCCAGCGAAGCGAACGCGCTGCCGGCAAACACCTGGCAGACCAACAGGGCAAACAACAGCGGCATCCGCCGCCCCATCAACGTCAGCACGACCAGCGTGAACATGATCGTCAGCGCCAGCATGATGATCCGAGGATCGGTTTGCTGCAAAAAGTACATGATGCGGCCGGTCAAACCGAAGCCGTATCGGTACCTTTCAAAGTCGGTTGCGGTGCTGTGCATGACGGTAGAAACCCAGCCGGTCGCCCATCGGTCGTCGCTGCGCCCATGCAGCGGCGCCGCGTTAGGCGACCTGTTCGGTCGATTTTTCTTCCCCTGGCGCGACGTACTCGGGCATGATTTCCTTGAGCCGTCGCCGTAGTTCCACGGCCGGGCCGTCGACCGCTGCGCTGACGTACGCTATGGCCTGCGTGACTTCGTCCAGGGTGAATGGACGGTGATAGGCCACGAACACCTTGGCGTGCTGGGTGGGAAG
>CAYWTU010000333.1:0-5382 GCA_964461275.1 uncultured Pirellulales bacterium
ACGTGCGCAAAGCATTGGATTGGGCACCTACCCCGCAGCACCCACTGCGCAAATCGCTGCTGCGCGTCGAGCTGTTGCCCTATCAGCTCGATGGCGTGGCCTTCGCAGCCGGAGCGGGGCGCGCGGTTCTGGCCGACGAAATGGGCCTCGGCAAGACAATTCAAGCGGTCGGCGTGGCCGAGCTGCTGGCCCGCGAGCGTGACGTGCGGAAGACGCTTGTGGTCTGCCCGGCGTCGCTCAAGTCGCAATGGCGGGCCGAGATCGAGCGCTTCGGTGGCCGCGCGGCGCAGCAGATTTCGGGCAAACTTTCAGAGCGCGCGGCGCAGTACCACAACGAGTGCTTTTTCACGATCTGCAACTACGAGCAGGTGCTCAAGGATCGGCAAGCGATCGAGACCGTGCCCTGGGACTTGATCGTGCTCGACGAGGGGCAGCGAATCAAGAACTGGGAGGCCAAGACCACGCGGGTCATTAAAGGGCTCAAATCGCGGTTCGCCTTGGTGCTGTCCGGAACGCCCTTGGAAAATCGACTCGAGGAGCTGTATTCGGTCGTGCAGTTCGTCGACGATCGCCGGCTCGGGCCGGGATTTCGCTTTTTCCACAGGCACCGGCTTGTGGACGACAAGGGCAAAGTGGTGGGCTACAAGCAACTCGAGAGCTTGCGGCAGCGGTTGCGGCCGATCCTGTTGCGGCGGACACGCGAATCGGTGCGGTTGGAACTACCGCCGCGGACCACCGAAATCATCCGCATTCCGCCCACGGCCGAGCAAAAGGCGCTGCACGACGAGCATATGCGAGTTGTGGCCCAGATCGTCGGGAAAAAGTTTATCACCGAAATGGACCTGATTCGGCTGCGGATCGCGCTCTTGATGTGCCGGATGTCGGCAAATGGCACAATCCTGGTCACCAAGGAGAAGCCCAACTGGTCGACCAAGTTGGAACGAATCGACGCGCTGTTCGAGGAACTGGCACGCGAGCCGTCGCGAAAGACGGTCTTGTTCAGCGAATGGACGACCATGCTGGACCAAATCCAGCCGGTGCTCAAGAAACACAAACTGACGTTTGTGCGGCTGGATGGCAAAGTGCCGCAAAAGAAACGCCAGGCGCTGGTGCATGAATTCCAACATGATCCCAACTGCAAGGTCTTTCTGACGACAAACGCCGGCAGCACCGGCCTCAACCTGCAAGCGGCCGACACGGTGGTGAACGTCGATCTGCCGTGGAATCCAGCTGTGCTCGAACAGCGAATCGCCAGGGCGCACCGCATGGGTCAGACGAGGCCGGTGCAGGTCTATCTGTTGGTCACAGAACAGACGATCGAAGAGAGCCTGTTAACCACACTGGCTGCCAAGAAGGACCTGGCCTTGGCGGCGCTCGACACCGACTCCGAGGTGGACACGGTGGAAATGTCGAGCAACACCAACGACCTCAAAGCTCGGCTCGAGGTGTTGCTGGGGGCCGCGCCGTTCGGACTGGTCGACAAGTCGCAACAGGCCGACACCGTCAAAGCCATCGAGGACAATCACCGCCAGCGCGTGGCGGCGGCGGGAGGCGAGTTGTTAGGGGCCGCGTTCCAGTTTCTAGGACAACTGGTGGAGGCCCAGCCCGGCGCTGCCGCGGCCCCACAGCCGTTGGTCGAACAGGTTTTCTCTGGTCTAGCCCGGTCCACGGAGATCGACAGCGACGGACGGCCGCGGCTGATGCTGTCGCTGCCCAACCAGGACGCCTTAAAGGGCCTGGCCGAGACGCTGGCACGTTTGCTGGTCGCCACCGGGGCAGAATCCGCCCCAGCAGAGTCTACCGGGCCCACGGCGAATGTCGGCCGACAGTCGCGGTTGCCGATGGTTGTGCGAGTTTAGGGCGGTCGTCACAATCGGTCAGGCTTTAGGGAAGGCGTTGTCTCCGTCTCGGCCCGTGTGGGCGGCGGGCGATCCTCGTAGGTTCGCAAGCGCCCGGCAGCGGCACCCGGTTGACCCGCGCCGTACACGATTGCAGGAGGTCATGCCCTTGGACCTGAACCTGTCCGACGCCTTGGAAACGCATTTCGGATTCCGACAATTCCGCGAAGGGCAGGCGACGGTCATTGGTCATCTGCTGGCCGGCAAGTCGGCCGCCGCGGTGTTTCCCACCGGGGGTGGAAAATCACTGTGCTATCAGTTGCCGGCTCTGCTGCTCGATGGCGTAACGTTGGTGGTGTCGCCGCTGATCGCACTGATGAAGGACCAGATCGACGCGTTGACCGAGCGAAATATCGCGGCGGCCCGGCTCGATTCGTCGCTCTCGCTGGATGAGTACCGGCGGACGATGCAACGCGTGCGGGCGGGCGATCTCAAGCTGCTGTACGTGGCCCCGGAGCGATTTCAAAACGAGCGGTTTCGCGAGACGATGGAGCACGTGCCGGTGTCGCTGTTCGCCGTCGACGAGGCCCATTGCATCTCGGAATGGGGCCACAATTTTCGCCCCGATTACCTCAAGCTGGTGCAGTTCGCCGGACAATGCGGCGCCCAACGACTGTTGGCCCTGACGGCGACGGCCACGGAGCGGGTGCTCGACGACATCTGCCGGGCGTTGGCCATCGAACCTGGCTGCGCGGTGCGAAACAGCTCGTATCGGCCCAATCTTACGCTGCTACTACAACGAATGCCGTTCTATTTGCGAGACGAAGCTCTGGTCGAGCGCCTTAGGAAGCGGCCGCCCGGTTCGACCATCGTGTATGTCACGCTGCAAAAGTCCGCCGAGGAGGTGGCCGACCTGCTCTCGGCCCACGAGTTTCCGGCCAAAGCGTACCACGCGGGCATGGACGACGACGACCGGCGTCGCGTGCAGGATTGGTTCATGAGCGCCGGCGACGGCATTGTGGTGGCCACGATCGCCTTTGGGATGGGCATCGACAAGGCGGACATTCGCTATGTCTATCACTACAACCTACCCAAGAGCCTGGAGAATTATGCCCAGGAGATCGGCAGAGCCGGGCGCGACGGGGCGCCGTCCACGTGCGAGATGTTCGTCTGCGCGGACGATTTGACGCAGCTCGAGCAATTCGCCCGCTCGGACACTCCTCAGCGGGATTCGCTCGACGCGTTCGTGCAAGAAATTTTTCGTCAAGACGAGGAATTTCATATCGGTTTTCACGAGCTCGCCAAGCAAGTGGGTGTCAAACCACTCGTCGCCAGGACGCTCATCACCTACCTGGAATTAGACGGTTTCCTAACGGGCGGAACGCCGTTTTACGCCAGCTACAAGTTTCGTCCGAAGGCCACGTCGCAGGAGATTCTCGCACATTTCTCCGGAGAAAGGCGCCAGTTTGTTCACGCACTACTCAGGCAGTCCAAGAAGCAACAGACTTGGTTTCACATTGATCTCAATCGGTCGGCCCAGGCGCTGGCGACGCCGCGAGAGCGCGTGGTGCGGGCGCTGGACTATCTGGCCGAGCAGGGATGGCTGGAGCTGCAGGCCACGGGTACGCGAAACCGCTATCGCCGCGTGAAGCGCCCCAACAGCTTGGAAGAGCTGGCGGCGGACCTGCATCGCCGGGCGGTCGAGCGCGAGCAGCACGATCTGGCTCGGCTGGCGCAGGTGGTGGGGCTGGCCGACCAACAGCAGTGCCAGGTGGCGGCGCTGTGCGCCTACTTTGGCGAGACACGAGCCGCGCCCTGCGGACACTGCTCGGCGTGTCTGGCGCCATGATCGGCCATCGCACCGCGTGATCCCGGCGAATTCCGTTCAGGCGGCTAGCGGCCAATTTCGGCGGGGATCGGTTCCACGGACGGAGCCTATACGGCCCGCACGACTCGCAGCTCTTCGTGCTTTTCGGCCCGGGTGCGGTTCAATTCGACGGTCTGATAATCGACCCAGGCCTCGCGACCCCCCGATACGTCCGCCGCGGTGCAGGGTACGCCTCCGGAGAGGATTTCGTTGTAGTCGGAGGGCTTATAGGGGAACTGAATTTTGGCCGTGCGCTTGCCCAAGAACGACCGCGCCACCCGTGCCAACGCCGGACGCCAATGCTCACGCCCCAATTCATACAAGTCCTTGAAGCGGCGATTGCGGAGATATACCGTCAAATACGCCCGCAGGTGCAGCCGCGAAATTTGCGCCTCGCTCAGACCCGCAAAGTTCATGGCGTGGCTAGCCTTGAACGTATACAGATCCCAGTCGTAGGTGAGCAGCTCGTATCCGCACTTCTTCTCGGCGGCCAACCGCGAGACCTCGGTGCCGGGGTACGGAATCATGATCGAAATCAATGGCACGACGGCGTTGATTTCCGCGGCCAGATCGATCGAGTTTTGAATCGACTCGGGCGTCTCGTTCGGATGGCCTAGGATCAACAAACAGCCGAACGGCAGTCCCGCCCGGCGGGCGCTGTTGGCGGCGTCAACGATCATTTTCCGCGTCGTGCCCTTGCCAATTTGCCGCAATACGCCGTCGTCGCCGGTCTCCACGCCGATGTCCACACGGCCGCACCCCGCGGCCTTAAGGTGTTTGCAAAGTTTCTCGTCCACAAAGCGCACGTGCGTCTGGCAGTCCCACTCCATTCGCTTATGCAATCCGGCCTCGATGATTGCATCCAGCAGCCGATGGGTGCGGTCCATATCGACCGAGAACAATTCATCGCCAAACCGAATGAACTTGGCCTTCTTCTCGTCGACCAAATAGGTCAACTCCGCAATCACCCGCTCGATGCTGCGTTTGCGGGCGACACGGCCATTGTGGTTCATGCAGAACACGCAATTGAACGGGCAGCCGCGTTGGCTTTGGACCCAGTACGCCTGGGCAGTGGGCACCAAGTCCCAGGCCGGCTGAGGAATCGTATCTTGATCCAGAATCCGTTCGCGCATGCCGGTAGAGACAAGTCGGTCCCCCTTGCGGAAGTACAAACCGACGATTCCATCAAAGCGTTCGCCGGCGTCCATGCCCGACCCGCCGTCTACGGCGTTGCACAACTCCAGGAACGTGGCTTCGCCTTCGCCAACGGCCACCACATCGAAGCCGGGAAACTCGCGGAGCGTGGCCGCCGGAATCGCCGTCACGTGCGCGCCGCCGATAACCGTGACGCACCCAGGCAGCTCGCGCTTTAGCTTCGTCGCAACGTAGGCGGCCGGCTTGATCTCATTGGTCTGAGCGGTGAGGCCCAGCACGTCGGGCTTGAACGCCATCAACTCGCGATGTACTTCGGCGAATTTCATTCGCTGAAACTTCGCGTCAATGATTCGGATTTCGACTTCGGGTCGGTGCGCCCGCAGGTAACCGGCCAAGTAGGTCAGGGCATCGCGGGGAAAATCGGGCAGGTCGATGAACGGCTCGATAATCGACAAAGATGGCGCGTTGACCAGCGCTACGCGGAGCGGACGCTTGCTCGCAGAAGAATTACCCAAGTTGCTA
>CAYWTU010000334.1:0-5375 GCA_964461275.1 uncultured Pirellulales bacterium
TACAAGCGCACGAGTGGTCGCATGTTCCCCACGTGCAGCGAAGTGCTCGAAGTGCTCCGCGACCTGGGTTACGAGAAACAGCCCGTCGTGGCGCTGCCCGTGTGTGAGCCAAGCGCCGAGAACATCGACGACACGGCGGGGTTCAGCGCCGAATAGCGCCCACTTGTTATCCGACCGCCCAACGGGCCGTTTTTCCGCGATGGTCCGGCGTCAGTCGACGCAGACACGCTGGCGAAGCGGCCCGTGTTGTTTTGTAGGCGTGCTACGGCGCCATGGAGGGTGGGCACAGGGCCCGAATCTGGTCCGTCAGTTCCTCGGCCCGCCGTACAGCCAGGTCCAGGGGCAATCCGGCAGGAACGCCTGGCCGCTTGTGGCCTGCCGCAGCCACATAGGCGTCCCGCAAGACCTCCATCCGTCGTTGCACCAGCCGCGGCAGCGCTTCGTCGCCTTGCAACGCCGTCAACATCTCTCCAACCGACCCCCAAGCGGCGGCGCGACTTTCTCCCAGCCAGGCAAGCAACTGTTGGGCCATGAACCAGTGACCAGCTTCGTGCGGATGCACGCCGTCGGGCTGAAACGTGAACGCCGGGTCGACGGCACGGCGGCGCTTGCGCTCGGCCGACATGGGACCGTGTACGTCGACCACCTGCCAGCCGTTCGGCCGCTGGTCGATCAGCCACGTGGCATAGCGCCCCAGAACGCCGTCGTACGAGAACTCCAGCGGCCGCACGTCGTCGTCGTAACAGGCCGGCGTGATATGGACCAGCGTCGCGCCCGTCTGCATGGCCGCTTCGCGCAGCCGCGCGATGCCGCGTTGATAGGCGACAAAGCGCTCGGCGTCCCACGGCTGATAGACGCCGCAGTTCATGCCATAACAGGCCAGCACCAGATCGGGTTTTGCAATTTCCAAGACTCGCGTCAGCCGCTGAACCAAATCGGGCCGAAGGAAGGCGCCGCCGGCGTGCCCCGGCTCCGAAAGCCCGGAGACCGTTTCGCTGGAAAGTCCGGCGTTGATTACCCGCGGCGGGTTGGGCTGTGTCAGGGCCAGCCACGTTTCGACGTAGACCACGTACCGTCCGTCCGCCGTGATGCTGTCGCCCAAAAATAGGGCTTGTTTTGCGTTCCGCAGCGAAGGGGCCGCATCCTGACCAAGGAGCGTTGGCGAAAGGGCACAAGAGAACAACGCGGCGGTGAGGATGGTTCGCATGGGGAGATTTTGGTGTCCTGCACGTGGGGCGAGCAATGGGATGCAACCTGGGTTCAGGGCATCATCGTTGACGCTGCCGATTCTCGACGCAAGTCTCGCGATTACGACACAGTTCCGCCGCCGTACGGCCCGTTGAACCGGCCGCAAGTTCGGGAGTAAAATGGAAGGCCTACGGGCTCAAAAACGTGGGCCCGGGCCTTGGCACGGGTGGACCATGCGGTCGGCCACTTGCAGACGATGGATCACAGCGTGGTCGGCGCTCGTGGTTGGGACGATCGGCGCTGCCGGCGCCATGGCCGACGAGTCTGCCGCGCCGCCAGCCGTCGATTTCGCCGCACAAGTACAGCCGATTCTGGTCCAGCACTGCCAAAAGTGCCATGGCCAACGGAAGCAGGAATCGGGCTTGCGGTTGGACAGCGCTGCCGCGGCGCTCAAGGGAGGCGAAGGAGGCTACGGCCCGACGCTCGTGCCCGGCAAGAGCGCCGACAGCGTTTTGATCCAAGCGGTCACCGGCGCGCACGCCGATCTGGAGCAGATGCCGCCCGGCGACACCAAGCTTGGCGAGGCGGAAGTCGCCGTCTTGCGGGCATGGATCGATCAAGGGGCGATATGGCCGGCCGACGACGGCGCTGCATCCCCAAAAAAGAACACCGACCATTGGGCGTTCAAGTCTCCCGTTAAACCCAACCCGCCGGGGGTGGCCGCCGACAACTGGCCGCGCAACGCCATCGACCGGTTTGTGCTGGCGCGACTGGAAGCGGAACAGCTCGGCCCGTCCCCCGAGGCGGACCGCGTCACGCAGTTGCGGCGGTTGCACCTGGACCTGGTTGGTTTGCCGCCGACGATCGAACAGGTAGACGCGTTTCTGGCCGACGAGCGCCCCGACGCCTACGAGCGGCAAGTCGAGCGGCTGCTCCAATCGCCCAATTACGGCGAGCGCTGGGGGCGGCACTGGTTGGACGCGGCGCGGTACGCCGACTCGGACGGATACGAGAAAGACAAGTCGCGCAACGTCTGGTTCTATCGCGATTGGGTGGTTGCGGCGATGAACCGCGACTTGCCCTACGACCAGTTTCTGATCGAGCAATTGGCGGGCGACCTGTTGCCCGGCGCCACGCAGGACCAGCGCGTGGCCACCGGCTTTTTGCGCAATTCGATGCTCAACGAAGAAGGAGGGGTCGACCCGGAACAATTCCGCATGGACGCCATGTTCGACCGTATGGACGCCATCGGCAAGAGCATCCTGGG
This sequence comes from uncultured Pirellulales bacterium, assembly GCA_964461275.1. Taxonomy (GTDB): domain Bacteria; phylum Planctomycetota; class Planctomycetia; order Pirellulales; family CAYNRE01; genus CAYWTU01. The sequence continues at coordinate 2,456 of CAYWTU010000334.1, forward strand.
GCTGACCATTCAATGCGGTCAGTGCCATTCGCACAAGTACGATCCGTTTTCGCAGGAAGAGTATTATATGCTGTTCGCGTATTTGAACAGCGATCACGAGCCCAGCCGAGTGGTCTATTCGCCCGATGAAATGCGTCTCTGTCAGCAGCTTACCGGCCAGATGCAAGCGATCGACGAACAGCTCAAAGAGCAAACGCCAGACTGGGCTGAGCGCCTGGCCGTATGGGAGCAAGCGCAACAGACCCAACAGCCGGACTGGAATATCCTGGAGCCGCACTCGTATTTGGAAACCGGCGGCGGGGCGAAGTTGAGCTTGCTGGCGGATCAATCGATGCTCTGCGCCGGCTACGCCCCCACGCATTGCACGTTTCAAGTCGTCGGCCCCACCGACTTGAAAACGATCACCGGCGTGCGGCTGGAACTGAACACCAACCCCAACCTGCCGGCCGGTGGACCGGGGCGGTCGTTCAAGGGAACCTGCGCTTTGACGGAGATCAAGGTCGAAATCGCTTCGGCTACGGAGCCCGACAAGAAAACGTCAGTCAAACTAACGGCCGCAACGGCCGACTACTCCCAGCCGGAGAGCCCGTTGGAGCCCAATTTCGACGATCGCAGCGGCAAGAAGAAGATCGTCGGGCCGGTCGCCTATGCCATCGACGGCAAGGATGAGACGGCATGGGCTATCGACGCCGGCCCAGGCCGCAGGAATCAGGACCGCACGGCGGTCTTTGCGCTGGAAAAGCCTGCCGAGTTTCCCGACGGGGCGATCGTGACCGTCTCGCTGGTGCAGAACCACGGCGGCTGGAACAGCGACGATCACCAAAACAACCTGCTGGGCTGTTTTCGCGTGTCGGTCACGGGGGCCGCGGCGCCGACGGGGATCGTGCCGCTGGCGCGCCGCACGCGCCAGCTACTGACGATTCCGACGGAGCAACGTGCGCCCGCGCAAATGGCCGAGGTGTTCGCGCACTGGCGCGGAGGATCGCCGGAATTTAGCGAACCCAACGAGCGAATCGAGGACCTGTGGCGGAAATGGCCGGCGGGTGCGACAACGCTGGTGTTGGAAGCGCGCGACGAAGCCCGGGCGACGCACGTGCTCAATCGCGGCGATTTTTTGAAACCCAAGCACGAGGTGGCCGCCGGCACGCCGGCGTTTTTGCATCCGCTGGAGGTCGGGGCCCCAACGTCGCGGTTGACGCTGGCTCGCTGGCTGGCTGACCGCCGTAGCCCGACCACCGCCCGGGTGATCGTCAACCGTATTTGGCAGGCCTATTTCGGCGCCGGGTTGGTGTTGACCAGCGAGGACTTCGGCGTGCAGTCGCCGCCCGCCTCGCATCCGGAGTTGCTCGATTGGTTGGCCTGCGAACTGATGGACCGCGGCTGGAGCCTGAAAGAGCTGCATCGGCTGATCGTCGGCAGCGCCGTGTATCGGCAATCGTCGCGGGTCGCGCCGGAAATGTTGGAACGCGATCCACAGAACCGGCTTTTGGCCCGCGGGCCGCGGGTCCGCGTTGAAGCGGAAATCGTCCGCGACATCGCCCTCTCGGCCAGCGGCCTGCTGACCACGAGGTTTGGCGGCCCCAGCGTTTATCCGCCGATTCCCGAGAGCCTGCTGGCCTTAAGCTATGGACCGATGACCTGGAACGCCGAGACCGGCGCCGACAGGTACCGACGGGCGCTATATACCTTTCGGCGCCGATCCATTCCATTCCCCGTCTTGCAGAATTTCGATACGCCCAACGGTGATTTTTCGTGTGTCCGCCGCACGCGCTCCAACACGCCGCTGCAAGCCTTGACCACGCTCAACGAAGTGGTGTCGATGGAATGCGCGCAGGCGCTTGCCCGGCTGGCGCTGACCGAAGGGGGCCCGGACGACAATGCGCGGATCGAGTGCGCCTTTCGCCGCTGCCTAAGTCGCCGGCCCGACGCGGAAGAATTGGCGCACTTACGGGCGCTGCTGGCTGAACAACTAGCGCGGATTGCCGAGGGGTGGATCAACCCCTGGCAAATCGCCGGCGGCAAGGACGGGGCCCCCGCTGCGCTGCCGGCGGGCGTCACGCCGGCGCAGTTGGCCGGCTACACCGTCGTGGCGCGCGTCATCCTCAACCTGGACGAAACCATCACCAAGGAATGACCGCGATGAAGGTAAATCATACGACCGACGCGGCGGCTCGAAACCAACTGGCGCGGCGCTGGTTCTTCGGCGAGTGCGCCGTGGGGTTGGGGGCCCTGGCCTTGGGCGATTTGCTGTTGCCCCAAGCGGCGCGGGCGGCGGCGGCCGATCCCTTGTCGCCTCGCTTAGGCCATCACGCGCCCAAGGCCAAGAACGTGATCTACTTGTTCATGGCCGGCGCGCCCAGCCATCTGGAATTGTTCGACTACAAACCCGAACTCGAGAAATACGACGGCAAGTTGCCCCCGGCCGAGTTGCTCAAAGGCTATCGCGCGGCGTTCATCAATCCCAATTCGGCGCTGCTGGGCCCCAAATTCAAGTTTGCCAAGCATGGACAATCCGGGGCCGAGATTTCCGAGCTGTTGCCGCACCTGGCCCAGGTGGCCGACGACTTGTGCATCATTCGCTCAATGGCCACCGATGCATTCAATCATGCGCCGGGTCAGATTTTCATGAACACCGGTTCGCAGCAGTTCGGCCGACCGAGCATGGGGGCCTGGGTGACGTACGGGCTGGGAAGTGAGAGCCGCGACCTGCCGGGCTACGTCGTGCTCAACTCGGGCAAAAAGGGTACCAGCGGCGGGGCCTCGAACTGGGGCTGTGGATTTCTGCCCACGGTGTATCAGGGCGTGCCGTTTCGCAATCAAGGCGATCCGATCCTGTTCTTGTCGAACCCTCCGGGGATCGACGCCGTGGCGCAGCGGCAGTCGCTGGACGCGCTCAAGAAACTCAACGAGAAGCGGCTGA
>CAYWTU010000335.1:0-5371 GCA_964461275.1 uncultured Pirellulales bacterium
GTACAAGGCGGCCGTAGAAAAAGAGTCCGTCGAGAAGGGGGTCTTGCTCCTGGTTCGATTTCCCGGCGGCGGGCAGGATTTCGTGACGATCAAACAAGGCTAGCGCTGGTGCTGCCGGGCGGTTCTAAGTTCAGGCAGCAATAGCAGTTAGGCTTGCCCTTGGGTCCCATCTGACCAACGCCCCTGACCGGCGTGCGGCCACTGGTCGGTCATGCTTTCTTGACTCGACCCCTTCGCTCCCTAAGAATTTGGAGGTTCAATCTGTACGGCAGGCGAGCCGATGATCTGGGAGGCGTTCGCGGGGCGACCCTTCGGCCAAGCCGAGGGCAAGTACGCCAGCAGATTGCCGGTCCGCTATGTCGGGCCCTTACGACTCGCACGTCGCCAACAGGACCGGTCACATGCCCTGTCTTCCCCGCCTTGCGTTGGGAACGATTGCGCCCACGGGCGTGTCGGTGGTCGCGGGAATCTGGGCGTTTCTGGCGGCACTGCGGCAGCGCGACGCCAGCGTCCAGCCTTTCTTGGCCCAGGCCTGCTTTCTGCCGCAGCTCACGGGCGGAGGCCTGTCAGGAAGACTTCCCCGGCATCTCGACAGTTGGCTGATGAGCGAGGCGAACTGCCGGGAGCTATTTGCCCACGGCGCTTCGGGCTGCGACCTGGCGGTCGTCCTGGGGACGTTCGATCGGCCAAACCACGTGTCCTATTCCGACGCAGGCAGTTCGTTCGACACGTTGTGTCGGTGGTTGGACCTTCCTCGCTTAGCGGCGATCGACGTGGCAACGCTGAGCGACTGTGCGGCGCCGGCCCGACCAGGTGCAATTGACGGCGTATTGTTGTACGGCGACGCCCAGGCCGCGGAGATGGCCCGCTGGCGAACGCAAGTGGAAACGCTGTGGAGCGCTCCGGTGGTGGGCGCCATCGCCCTACCTAAGTCGCTCATAAGGGCGCTAGGAAAATCGTCGCCCGGGGTCGCGCCGAATGGCGACATCGTTCGGGGGCTGGCCGCCTGCGCCAGCGAAAGCGTGGCCTGGGACCGCGTGTGGGCGTTGGCAGCGCGGCGGCCGATCGCAGCGGCGCCGGTTGAACTCTTCGCTCAAGACAAGGCGCGCCTGGGCGGCGTCCGCGTGGCCATCGCCTTCGACGAGGCACTGTGTTGTTATTTCCCAGACGTCCTGGAACTCTTGGAACTGCGGGGGGCCACAGTTCTCGATTTTTCGCCCCTCAAAGACGACCGCCTGCCCGAGGCCACCGAGGTGGTGTACTTGGGATGCGGTCATCCCGAATTGTTCGCCCGGCAACTGGCCGACAACGACTGCTTGAAATTGGCGCTGCGCGAGCATTGCAGCGCCGGACGTCGAATGTACGCCGAAGGGGGCGCCGCCGCGCTGTTGGCGGAGTCAATCGAGTTGAGCGACGGCGCTCGCCACTCCATGGCGGGCGTGTTGCCGCTGACGCTGCGGGCCGTCACAGATCCCAAGCCCCCGCGGCCCTCGACCACGACGCTTAACCGCGATTGTTGGATGGGAAGGCGCGGCACGATTTTGCGCGGCTACGAAAACCCACTGTGGACATTCGACGTTCCCCAGTCCCAGGAGCCGCTCGGCCTTACCAACGAATCGCATCCCGCGCTGCTAATACGCGGTGAAACGATCGTTAGCCGGCTGCATCTTAATTTCGCGGCCATGCTCGAAATCATGGCAGGGTTGACGGCGCCGCTCTCCAGACCGGTGTTGGCGTTGTCCGGCGTGTAACTCCAACCGCCGCCAGGTTCAATGCGGCGCGATCCGGATCGTCTACCCGCCGCTGCCGGGGTCAATGGCCCGCCGTAACTCCGCCAGCCGTCGCCGGGCCGACGTGAGGTTGGGGTCCATTGCCAGCGCCCGTTCGTAACGCTGCATGGCCCGCTCAGGCAGGGCCCTTTCCCAAGCCTGCGCCGCCGCCAGAACGGGACCCGTGGCGCCGGGGGCCATCAACGAAGCGGCGTCAAACTCCTCGCCGGCTTGCACCCAGTCTTGCAAGGCTACAAAACATTCGGCCAGAGCCAAGCGAATTTGCAGCGTGCGCCGGTTGGAGTCGTCCGACTGCTCCTGATTGGGTTGGGCGCTGGTCAGCGGACGCAACACTTCGACGGCGGCCGCGAATTCTTGGCGCTTCATCATTCCCTGAGCGATCAAAAAGCGAATCGACACTTGCAGGGCTTGGACCTGCGGAGGTGGAAGCCCTTGTTCGGCTTTGAGCACGCGAATCGATAATTCGTTCAACATCCGATCGCTTGGTTCGACTTGTCCGTCGTCGATCAGCCATTCGCAAAGCTGCAGCGTCAGCCATGGGTCGCCCTCGGTCTGCTTGACCCCTGCCCGGGCAAGTTCGACCGCCTCCGCCCGATGCCCTAATTCGTTGACCGTTTGGGCCAAGCCCAGGTGCGAGCGCCCGCTCTGCGGAGTTGTCTCGACGGCCCGAGCGAAGAGCTGCCTGGCCACTGCCAGCTCTCCGGATCGACGCGAATGCAACGCAAAAGCCAACAGCGATTCCAAATCGTCCGGCGAGTGGGCCAGAGCCTCGTCCAGGTCGCCCGAAGCGTCGCTGAGTTTGTATTTGACGCGATAGGCGTATCGCGCCATCCACGCCATGGGGTCGGTCGGCCGCAGCCGAATTAGCCGATCGATGGCCGCATCCGCCTTGTCCAGCATGGCCGGCGTGCTCCAGTATTCTCCTTCGCGACGCAACGCCCCGGCGTAGGTGCCGACTAGCTCCACATCGCCGGGCAAAAGCTCGGCCGCCGTTTCCAACGAAGTCAACGAGTCCGTGGCGGCGCCGACCGGCTGCTTGACGAACCGCCGGGCCTGCGCCATGGATTTGTATTTCCAAGCCAGGGGATGACTCGGCTCCTCGGCCAGCGCCGCCTCGGCATACAAGATCGCTTTCTGGTCGCGCCCCAGCTCGAACTCGATCTGCGACATTCGGGCGTTGAGCGGCGCCAGTTCTTTATTGGCCGCCAGGGCCTGCTGGTACAGTTCCAGTGCCCGCAGTTTCTCTTCGACTCGGTCCGCCTGTTGATCAAACGCCCTGGCTCGCTCGATGCGCACCGCAAGGTCGTTGGGAAACAACTTTAGATAGGCGTCGAACAGCTTCGAGGCCTTCTCGGGGTCGCCGCTGCGATGTTCGATGCGGGCGCTCTCCAAGACTTCGGCGGCGCTGCGACCCAGGCGATATCGGTGCCAAACCAGCGCCATGAGCAAAAGCACGAAAGCCGTTCCCAACGTCACAGCAAGGAATTTCCAGCGGATCAACTCCCTGGGAATTCGAGACAGCGTCGCCTCCCAGGCCAGAAACCGCATGACGCCCCAGATCCACCACCGGGGAGGCATTTTGATCGGTATCGCCGGACCGCCGGGCAAAGTGTCGTGCGGGGGAGCCGAAGTGCCGGCCAGCGGCGGCGAGCCGGGGCGCAGGGGAGCAGCGCCGCCTGGGACTGGTTTGGCGCCGCTCTGGGAATCGTGCGGAATCACGACGTTGCTCGCTGGCCGAAGTGTCGCAAGGGAAGACGCGGGCGGCGTGTGCCCGCGAAAGTATGGCGCAAACGAAAGCAGCCGCGAGGGCAATCGCCCCGCGGCTGCGGAAAAAGCAAGCCAGAAGTGATGGCCGGTCGCTATACCTTAGTCTGACGACGGCGACGCCAGGCCGTCAATCCCACGGCGGCGCCCAATCCACTCCAGATGAGCAAGCTGCCCGGCTCAGGAACGACGTTGACCTCGACCGGCACGGTGAGGAACACACCAGAGCTGTCCGCAATACTGGCATAAACTGTGTAGGTGCCAAGAGCACCGAAAATGCCCAAAAGTTGCGGGAGGCTGTAGGTTTGATTAACGGTTCCTCCGGTGGTCTGCGTCGGCGTCGAGGCGCCGTTGATGAATCCACCCACGCCGACTTGTCCCGCGCTGCCCGGCGCGGTGAGATCGAACTCATAAGTAATGTCTTCAAACGAACTAATGAATCCGTTGCCGACCAGGTCCAAGTCGTCAAAAAGTCCCGCGAACGTCACCTCATTGGTGGTGTAGTTTGTGGTGGCACTGACGGCGGTCATTGAGGGAAAGGTGTTGGCATAGCTGAACGTTGTCGGTTGTTCGTCGGTCAAAAAGAACGTCGGGCTATCAGTCACTTTCAACGATCCAGCCTGCGACTGGCCGGGGGCGGTGATGGTAAAACCCGGCGTGGTAAAGACGTTGACCGTGGGATTCGCCGTGGTGGCAATAACCGTGCTGCCGGCCTTCCACTCATAGCTCAGTGTCTGGCCGGGATCGTTGTCGAACGAGGCGTCGGACAACACCAAGCTAGGGCTGGAGGCGCTAAAAAAGAAATTCGAACTCGGCACCGAAAACGGCTGGGTGTTCAAAACGGTCACCGTGATCGTGGCAAAGTGCCCGTCCTGCGAGATGTCGCGACCGGGATTGCCAGGGTAATTATCTGCGTCCGCGCCGCCGAGGACGTCATTGAGTCCAAACCGGGACGCGTGTTCATCGCCGCCGCCGATGTTGTTGGGGCTGCTTGCGAATGTCTGCCAACTGAACTGAAGATTGTTCGTCGTGTTGGTGTTAAAGACACCTAAATTCAGACTACTCGTCGCATTCACATTGGTCATCGCTTCACTGCCCGTGCCGCCTTGGCTGGCCGCCGTAGAAAGGCCCAGGCTCGCATTGCCAACTGAGTTCAGCGCACCGCTCACGTTTGAAACATTGGCGGTTCCACCCGACGACACGCCGGTATCGTCAACGGCCGTCAGCCCGCCCGTGAGTCGCGTGTCGATCGCAACGGTATAGTAGACGCTCGAGGGAGCTGTCACGGAGAACGAAAAATTGTAGTCGCTATTCGTCGTCGCGCTAGCTGATGCGAATATTGGTGTATCCGCCGCCGTATTGCTGATGTATCGGACTTGCCCAGTCAGGGTACTCCCCAAGGCGTTCGCCGTCGTCCCACCGCCATTCGTGATCGACACGGAACTCGCGGCGTTTCGATTGCCGCCGCTACCGCTGAAAGAGAAGGAGGTGTTGTTGGTCGGCGACCCAATCGAGAGGTCGATCGCGCGAGCCGACGCGGAAAAAGTCGTAGACAAAAGCAACACGAGTCCAAGGCGAGTAGCGGTGCTACGCTGCGTCATGGGATGGATTCCTTCGCGGCGGACCAAATTTTCTTGACTAATGACGTAATTCAAGGCTAAGGCGATTGATGGCGAAGCGCACTACGCCACGAATCAGTAGCTAGTTAACCCAATTTCGACTTCAATTGCAAGCAAAATTCCGACAATTTCACCGAATATTCCCAATAATCGCCATTTCTGCTTTTACTGGTTGCCAGCGGCGACATGTCCATGGGT
>CAYWTU010000336.1:0-5369 GCA_964461275.1 uncultured Pirellulales bacterium
GGCCACCGAGCGAACCACCATCGCCCATCACGAAATTCCCAATCTGTACCGGGCTTTGCGCAAGGACTTTCGTGACTGGCGGCTGACCGGCGTGATTGGACCGGCCGAGGATTGGAGCCGCGATTGGTGTCCGGTGTACGAGCGGATTCGGATTCGACCCGGTGTGACGCGCCGTTACGCCACGGAGGCCACACTGCTGTACGAGTTGCCAGGCGGCGAGCGGCGGGTGTTGGATTTGGAAAGTGGCTCACCCAACGAAACCTGCGTGAGGATGACCGGGCTGCGGCAGGGGAAGCGCCGTTTGGATCGCGATTTTCGCGCGCTGCTCAAGGCGATGAAACGGCGGCACTATTTACGCGGCCAAGTCATCGGGGCCAACGGCCGCATTCTGCGCAATCCCGAGCTGGGTTGGGACCAAATCGCCCTGCCCACCCAGACCAAGCAAACGTTGCTCTGCAATATCCAAGGGACGTTGGATCGGCGTGGCGCCTACCAGCGAAACAACGTGCCCCAACGCCGCGGCATCCTCTTGTACGGTCCGCCCGGGACGGGCAAGACGATGATCGGCAAGGCGATCGCCAGCCTCCGCCGCACGACGTTCTTGTGGGTTACGGCCGCCGACGTTAAGGATGAGTCCAACAGCATCCGCCTAGTGTTTCAACTGGCCCGTACGTTGCGGCCGACAATTCTGTTCTTTGAGGACATCGACTTTTTCGCCGGCGACCGCGAGCAGCACGGCCATCAGACCGTGCTGGGCGAGTTGCTCACGCAGATGGACGGCCTGGAATCGAACAACGGCATTATTGTGATGGCCACGACCAACGACTTGGAGAGCATCGAGCCGGCGCTCAAGGACCGCCCCAGCCGTTTTGATGTGGTGCTGCAGATTGGGCTTCCCAGCGCCGAGGCCCGCCGGGCGATCTTGGCAAGACAACTCGACCGTTGTCATTGGGATCCCTCCCTCACCGAGCACGCCCTGGCGGCCACCGAGGGAATGTCGGGCGCCCGGGTGCGCGAGCTGGCCATCTTGACGCTGCAAGAGGCGATCTTTCGCGGCGCCGTCGATGAAAACGGCGTGGCCCGGCCGGCATTGGAAGATGTCCATTCGGCCGCAGCCAAGTCGCAGGGCAAAGTGCCTCGGCCGATCGGTTTTTCCGCCTAATCGTGCCGGGCGTTTGGTTGCTGGAACGCCCGGCATCGATCAAAATGGAGAGGGTACCTATCCATTGGTCTTGTCGGGATGGCACGATGAACCCGCGCTCACGCCTCGCCTACGCACCCGCGGTCCTGGCTTTGGCGGCGTGGTCCGCCTGGGCGACGACGCTGCGGGCGAGCGACGCCGCGGTCGCCGTCGACTTCCGAGAGCAGATCGCACCGCTGTTGGCCAAATACTGTGTCGGGTGTCACGGCGGAACCGAGCCCGAGGCGAAATTGTCGCTGGAAATGCCGGCCGGCATTCGCGCCGGCGGGAAGCAAGGGCCCGTGCTCGTGCCGGGCAAGAGCGGCGACAGTCGGCTCATCCAAGTGCTCACGGGCGGCGAGCCGAAAATGCCGCCCCCCGACAACGACGCCCCCACCGCCGACGAGATTTCCCTGCTGGTGAAATGGGTCGACCAGGGCGCCGCGATGCCACCGGCCGACGAAGCGCCGCCGCCGCTAGTGACGCCCGCTGTGCCACTACGGGCGCCGGCCCGCCAACCGGTGACGGCCGTCGCCTTCGGCGGCGACGGTAAGCTGCTGGCCGCAGCGGGGCCGGGAATGGTCCGCCTATTGGCGGCCGACGACCGGGCGCTGTTGGGCCAGCTTGCGCCGCATTCAGGACAAGTGACCGACCTGGCCTTCACGCGCGACGGTTCGCGGCTTTTCGCCGCGGCGGGCGAGCCAGGGCTGGCGGGCGAACTGCAAGTTTGGGACGTCGCGGGGAGGTCCCCGGTGCAAACAATCCGCGGCCACCGCGACAGCTTATACGCCGTGGCCATCTCGTCCGACGGCGCCACGATTGCCACCGCCGGCTACGACCAGCAAATCATCCTTTGGGACTTCCCCAGCGGCCAACCACGGCGCACCATCACCGGGCACTCGGGAGCGATATTCGATTTGGACTTCAGTCCCGATGGCCGCTGGCTGGCCAGCGCCTCGGCCGATCGCACGTTGAAGCTGTGGGATGTGAATAGCGGCCAGCGGATGGACACGTTTGGTCAGCCGCTGAAAGAACAGTTCACCGTTGCCTTCAGCCCCGACGGAAAACGTTTGGCGGCAGGCGGCGCCGACAATCGAATTCGCATTTGGGAAATCAGCCCAACGGCCCAAGAAGGAACCAACCCCATCCGGCTGTCGAAGTTTGTCCATCAGGGGACGGTCCTCAAATTGGTTTATGCCCCAGACAGCAAATTCCTTGCCAGTGCGGCCGACGATCGCACGGTCAAGTTGCATTCGGCCGACGACGTTCAATCCAAGTGGACGGCCGAAGCGCAGTCCGATTGGCCCGCGGCCCTGGCGTTCTCTCCAGACGGCAAGCGGCTGGCCGTAGGGCGTTTGGACGGTTCGCTTGACGTGTATGACGCCGCCAGCGGCAAGCCGGCCCCGCTTCCCAAGCCGGAATTGGCGACGGTGACGCCGCGCGGAGTTCAGCGCGGTGTGACGACGCGCCTGCGCCTGACCGGCAGCCACCTCGTGGGCGCCGTCACCGCCGCTGGCGCCGACCCTGTTTTGCAGGCCGGCGCCGTGCAAGTTGCGGACAGCGGCGGCGAGGCGCTGCTTGAGGTCAATCCACCGGCCGATGCGCCGCGCGGCGCCTACAAACTGGCCGTCACAGGCCCAGGTGGGGTCAGCGGCAAGCTCGATTTGTGGCTGGACGATCTGCCCCAGTCGGTCGAAGCCGAACCAAATAATCTTCGCGCCGATGCCACCGTCATCTCGCTGCCGGCGGCGGTCTGGGGCGCGGCCGAGGCCAAGGGGGACGTCGATCACTTTGCATTCGACGCCCAGGCGGGTCAGACGATGGTCATTGACCTGGCCGCGCAAGCCGCTGGGCAAGCCCTTGCATCGAAACTCAACGGCATGTTGGCCTTGTACGATCCTCAGGGGCGCGTGGTGGCCGCGAACAACGACAATCTCAACGAACTCGATTCGCTTTTGGTCCATACGATCACTGTCGCGGGTCGCTACACCGTGGCGGTAAGCGACCAGTCACTTGCCGGCTCTGCGGACCACCGTTACCGGCTCACCGTCGGCGCATTGCCTGTCGTCGTCGGGACATTTCCGCTGGGCGTACCTGCCAAAACTTCGACTGAAGTCCAACTGGTCGGCTACAACTTGCCGGCCGATCTCCGCGTCGCGGTGCAGGCGGGAGAGTCCGGAGAGGCGGAGGTGCCGCTGGACGGCGAGCGCTATCGGGTCCGCGGCGGGGCCAAGGTCGTGGTGGGGGCGTTTTCCGAAACGCTAGAGTCCGAGCCCAACGACGCCCCAGGGGCCGCCGGCGCCCTGGCGCCCCCCATGACTGTCAACGGCCGCATTCAGTCGCCCGGCGATGCGGACTACTTTCGGTTCGAAGCCAAAGCCGGGCAAACCTGGGTCATCGAGACCGAGGCCGCGCGACGCGGTTCGCCCGTCGACACGCGGTTGGATGTCTTGGACCACGAGGGCCGGCCGGTTGAGCGAATGGTGCTCGAGGCGGTGCGCGACTCGTCGGTCACCTTTCGGCCCATCAACTCCACGGCCACCGACGTTCGCGTGACCAACTGGGAGGAGATGGAACTTAATCAATTCCTGTACCTACAAGGCGAAGTGACGCGGCTGTTTCGTCTGCCCCAGGGCCCCGATTCGGGTTTTCTGCTCTTCGCCTGGAATGGGCAACGGGTCAGCTATTTCGACACCAGCCCCGCCACGCACGCCTTGGACGAGGCGTGTTATATCGTCGAACCGCGACCGGCCGGTTCGGCCGTGGCCAACACCGGGCTGCCGGTCTTTCGCCTGAACTATGCCAACGACGACGACGGCCAGCGGAAGTTGGGCCGCGATTCGCGCTTGACGTTCACGGCGCCGGCCGACAGCGCGTACCTCATTCGTGTGCAGGATGTGCGAGGCCTGGGCGGCGAGCGCTCTGCCTATCGTCTCACGGTCCGCCCGCCGCGCCCCGATTTCCACGTCTCGGTGAGCGGCAACAACGCGGCGGTGTTCACCGGCGGCGGCCGCGGACTGACGTTTACCGCCAACCGCGTCGACGGCTTCGATGGCCCGATCCGGATTGATCTTGCCGGACTACCGCCTGGGTTTCATGCTTCGACGCCGGTCGAAATCGAAGCCGGCCACACTCAAGCGTTTGCGGTCATTTTCGCCGACGCCGACGCAACAGCGCCCGAAAACGCCAGCGACGACGCGGTGAAGGCGACCGCCACAGCCGTCGTGGACGGAACGCCCGTGTCCAAGGACTTGGGCAAGTTTGGCGCCGTTCGCTTGGCGCCCAAAGGAAAAATCACCGTGCGGCTGTCGCCGGACAACGTCGAGATCGCCCCGGGGCAGACGGTGACTGCGCAACTGCGTGTCGAACGCAACGGCAATGACGGCCCGATCAATTTCACGATGAACAATCTGCCCCACGGCGTGTATGTCGACAACATTGGCCTCAACGGCGTGTTGATTCCCGAGAAGCAAAACGAGCGAGAGATTTTCCTTACCGCACGTCCCTGGGTATCGGAAACAAGTCGCACGTTCTATGCGGCGTCGACGGTGGGAGGAGGCGAGGCATCGCCGCCGATCACGCTGCACGTCCGCAAGCCGGGCAACCTGGCGCAGGCCGCGGCCGGCCAGGGACAGGGCAACTGACATGCACGACCACTCCCACCACGCTCCCGCCGCTGGTTTTCCCCAAACCCGGCTCCGCCGCCTGCGGCAGAATCCAGCGCTGCGGGCCCTCGTTCAAGAGACGATGCTGGCGCCAAGGCAACTGGTGCTGCCGTTGTTCGTACGGGCCGATCTACGCGAGCGGCAACCGATCGGATCGATGCCGGGGCATTTTCAGTTGCCGTTAGCGGAGTTGGCGGCTGAAGTCCGCGAAGCGCACACATTGGGTCTGGGGGGCGTCATCCTGTTTGGCATTCCGCCCCATAAAGATCCGCAGGGCAGCGACGCGTTGAGTTCGCAGGGAGTGATCCAGCGGGCGATACGCGTGGCAAAGGAAGCCGCCCCCGACGCGCTGGTGATGACCGATGTCTGCTTCTGCGAATACACCTCGCACGGCCACTGCGGCTTGGTGAACGTGCGGACCGGCCGGAACGATGTCGACAACGACGCGACGCTGGAGCTCTTGGCCCAACAGGCACTGACCCACGCCCAGGCAGGCGCTGATGTCGTAGCCCCCAGCGGCATGA
>CAYWTU010000337.1:0-5345 GCA_964461275.1 uncultured Pirellulales bacterium
GACAAAGCTCTCCAGTCGCAGCAGGGTCGTTTCGCGGTGGTCGAATTGCCGCTGGTCGACGTAGATCCACCGCAGCCAGTTGAGGCCGGACAGCAGGACGCCACTGCGGTCATATGCCAGGACCAACTCGCGCTCTTCGGCCGACAACGGCCGGATCGACTCGTAGGCCTCCAGGCCACGCTGCCACTGGGCCGTATCGTCACCCGCAAGGCTGCCCAGCAGGCGGGCCACGTCCGTAGCCACATTGTCCGGTTGCATTGCTCCAAAGTCGATCAACCCCGTCACCTTCCGGCCGGTGAACAGCACGTGGTCGTGCCAGATGTCGCGGATGCACGGCTGGATCGGCACCAGCAGTCGCGAAGCGCGGTGCAGCGACTCGTGAACATCTTCGGCCACTCGTCGGGCGCCGGCCAGCAGCCGCTGCGCCCGTGGTTCCAGATCGGGCCACAGCTCAGGCCGGACTGCCGCGGCCATTTCGCCCAGGCCTCCCTCGTTCAACTGGTCGACCTGCCGTAGCCGCCGTTCCAGTCCGGGCGCGTTCACCGCCGGGGCGTGCGGCAAGGGGAAGTCCTCGGCGGCGACGTGAAAATCAGCCAGCGCCGCCATTGCGGCAACGAGCTTGAGCGGATGCGGATTGCACTCGTAGTCGGCTCGGCCGGGCATCCAAGGCGACAGGTCCCAAAAGTGTCCGCCGTGCCGAACATAGCCGGCGTGGCGCAAGGTTTCCAGAGGGAGCGGGGCCAGGTCGAAGCTCGTTTGGTGGACGTGCCAAAGCACGGCCTGAATAAACTCGAGCTGATTGGCCTGAGGATGCTCGATCGGCCAGCGTCTCAGGCAAAGCGTGCCGGCTTCGCTTTCGATCCGCCAAAAACAGGCCCCACTGAATCCACCGGCGCCGTCCAGATATTGCACGCGCCGGCCACGAAAACAGGCCGGGTACGCCTCCAAGACGGGTTGATAATGTGGTTCCGGCGTCATGCGGCAGACGGTAGGCGAGAAAGGGGGGCTTCGTGTGGGGCGAGAAGCGTTTATTGTATTTTACGCGGGTGGTTGTGGTCGGGGCATGGGGGCAGCATTTCAGGCAAAGGCGGTTCGCCCGAGCGGAACGGACCACAAGGCGGCAGCGCGCAGTAGGACGCACGTCGCATGCCGGCCTCGTTCACAAGGATCGGCAAGCAAATTGAAGTTATTGCGAAGGCCGGACGACGGGCGCTCGACTCGCTGCGTCCGGACCGGTCGAGCAGGGGTCGCGCCAACCCGCGATTGGTGGATTTTGACCGGCTTGCCCCAAATTACGCGCGCCAGGGCCGCGACTTTGCGCCTTGGGCGGCCCGGGCTATCCTGAGGGCGGCTCGCGGTTCGTAATCGCCGCCTCTTGGGGCGACTTGGCAGGTTACCCCGTGTTCGATAAGCCCGGCGAAACCCATAAGCCGTCGGAAACCGGGAGATTGGCGGATTCGATGAAACTCGTGATCGCCGTGATTCAACCGACCAAATTAACCGCCGTCCGCGAGGCCCTGAGCAAGATCGGGGTCACGCGAATGACCGTCTGCGATGCTCAGGGCTACGGACAACAGCGAGGCCGCACCGAGATGTATCGCGGGCACGAATACAAGACCAACCTTCTGCGCAAGGTGGCGCTCGAAATCATGGTCAACGACGATTTCGTCGACCGCACGGTGGACTGCGTCTGCCAAGTCGCCCGCACCGGACCGTTGGGCAACATCGGCGACGGCAAGATTTTCGTAATCCCCGCCTTGGAAACCATTCAGATCAGCGAAGCAGAGCGCGGTCCTGGGGCGGTATAACGGGCGTCGCACCGCGGGGACGCTGTTCGAGCTGCCGCGGCACAACGATTGACCAGTCACGGCCATGTCCTGCCTGTACCTAACCGGCGACCTGTTGTTCTCCTCGCAAGTGACCGGGGCGGCAGCTCGGGCGGACGTAGACCTGCGCGTGCTAGGTTCGGCCGAGGCGGTGCTGGCAACATGCGCTGGCGAATCCATCGCCGTGGTCATTTTGGACCTCACAACGCCCGGGCTGAGCGTCACAGACTTCGCCCTCCAACTCAAGCGGCTGCCGCAACCGCCAACCATCGTCGCCTACGCCCCGCACGTCCACGCCGAGACCTTGGCCGCCGCCCAAGCGGCCGGCTGCGACGTGGTGCTCACCCGTGGTCAATTCCACGCCCAGATGGAAAACATCTTGCGGCAGTATCGCGGCGCGGCGGAGGCGTGACCTAGGCGACTAGCGCGTCGCTAACGATGTGAACCTTGCAGCAGCGCCACTTGAGTGAGCTCCACATCGCCGAACGTTTGCCCCAGGCCGAATTCCAAGTGAACGGCGTTCAGGCTCACAGGGCAGACGAACTCCTCGTTGAAATTCACGCCCTCTGGGGTCACCGCGACCTCGCGCGAAAGCCCCAGCACGCGCCCCGGATCGGCTGGGTCAACCACTTGAAGGCGGACTTTGCGCGGCTTGCTCGATCGCAGGCGGCAAAAGAACACGCCCGTCTGACCTGCCTGTAGCCCGGCAGCCGTGCGGAGCACGCGAACGTCGCCGTGTCGCCCTTGGGCCAACCCGCTCACGCTCACCTTGGCCCGATCGCCGCTGGGCGACGACTCGACCAACGTGGCCTGTGCAGCAGGCTCGTGATCCAGCCTCCAGTCCACCACCTCCGGCGCTCCAAACCCTTCCACATTGAATTCGTATTCGTGAACCGGCGCCCGGGCGCCGCGCGAGTCAAACGCCATGAACACGCCCACGAACATCTCGTCCGCGGTGCGGATGCCCCCTCTGACGTCCTTATCGGGCGCCGGATTGCTCGGATTGCCCGCCGAGTTGTCGAACGCTCCGAAGGCGTGCAGTCGCGAGCCCTTGGGCAATACCAGGGGCTCCGCCAGGTGGTACCAATTCTGCCAACTGAATAGATAGCGGGGCACGTCAAGCAACACCTCGCGAGGCTGGCCGGGCCGTTCCAACTCGAAACGGAACGACTTCCCGCGAAGGTGCATATGCGGCAAAAGCGCCACCACCTCCGCGTCGCGGCCGAACAGAAACGAACCGTGAACCTCGTGATGGTCCGCGCCCGCCGGAATCAACAGCGGCTGGTCGGCAAGCAGGGCGTCGATGGCGATCGGACGTTGGACCGTTCGCGGATCGGCGAACTTGATGCCCACGCAGGTGTGGTCCTCGGCCACTTGCCCCTTGGGCTCATAATGCATCTCGAAGCGAATCGTAGAACCCGCCGGCAAGTACAGCGCCGAGCCTTCCGGCAACCGCATCGGCGGCACGCCGGGGCCATAGGCGATATGGGGCTGAACCAAATAGCCGTCCTGAGCCGCGCCTGGGGGCACGACCCAAACCGAAGCGTGATGCACAATCTCGACGTTGCCGGGCCGAATTTCGCCTTCTTGAATCCAATGATCCTCGGTCAATTGGGGGTCGACGAAGAACGTCTGATAGGCATAACGCTCTCCAAGGTTCACCACAAACGGCGCCTCTTGCAAATACCAAACCGCGTCCGGTTTGGAGATCCGCCAACCTTCCGAAAACGCCGGCGGGGCGGGAGTGCGTGTCAGATCGCCCGGCGGACAGCCGTCGTCTATCCAAGCCAACAGCCGGCGTTTGTCTTCCGGCGCCAAGCGCAAGTCGTTGCTGAACTTGCCCACGTTGGGGTCGGCCAGCCAAGGAGGCATCCGACCCTGCTCGACCACTTCGCGAATCATCGGCGCCCAGCCGGCCGCCTCCTCGTAGTCGAGCAGAGAAAACGGCGCCAGTTGCCCCTCACGGTGACATTCAACACAGCGGCGATGAAAAATCTCCGCCACATCATTCGAAAACGTGATCTGCCCCTGGGGCGTGACCGGCGGCCGACGGCCAATCAGACAGCCCACCGCGGCGTTGGGGGGCGACGATTCGCCTGCGAGCGCCCGCCGGATGGCGTCGGACAGAAATGCTTGTTGAACGGCCGGCTGCTCGTAGCCGATGCCGTTCTGGTCGTCGATGCGCCCGCGGTAGTACATCCTCCCTTGGCGATCGATCACGAACATTTCCGGAGTGCGGACGGCGTGAAACGCGTCCGCCGCGCGGTGCTGCGTGTCCTTGAGCATGGCAATCCGCATGCGATGCTTTTGGACGAAATCGGCGATGTCGGTGAGCGAATCTTGGTCGTTGGAGTTGAGCGCCACGAAGTCGACCCCTTGCGGGCCAAACTCGGCGGCCAGTTCCTCCAGTCGTGCGGCGTAGCGCACGGCCAGCGGACACTGACAACCCCAGAACGCCACGACCAGCAGTTTCGACCCGTCGGTCGGCCACAGGCCCTTGGCATTGCCGCGGGAGTCGTGCAGCGTTAGCCCCTCGGTCGGAACCGGCCCCAAAAACGACAGTCCGTCGTCCGGCTTGGGCGCCGCCGCGCGGGCCGCCGCCGTCGCCAGGCAAATGAGCAAAACCAGCCAGTTGCGCCAAGAGGTCGCCATGGCTTCAGTCTACGTCTCGGGGCGAACTTCCGCTACGAAGCGCCGATAGGGCTTTTCGGCTGATGTTCGCCACCTGCGTTGCAATTGCCCTCGGCCGCTGGTTCAATGATGGTCCCACTGCAAGTGGCCGCCACACAACCTGACAATGGCCCTCGAACCCGCGTTGATTCCTGGGTGCCGAGGAGGTTGTTTGTTGGACTCTAAACAACGTTGCGTCAACCCCTGTGGAGAACCGCCATGCGTCCCGTGTCCGTCAACCGCGTCGCCCGGCCTGTCGGCAAAATTACGCGGCGCCAGTTCCATGTCGCGTCAGCCGCCGGTTCGCTGGCCGTGCTCGGGGCGCCAACGATCGTCACCGCCAAAAAAACCGAAGGGCCACTGATCGTGGGCCAAGGCGCCCATCGGTTCGAGGTGCAACATGAATGGCCCAAGCTCCCCGACAAGTTTAGTTGGCAGACGACACACAACGTGGCGGTGGACGCGGCTGGCTGCGTTTATGTGATTCACGAAGGCAAGGCCGCCCTCAAGGACCATCCCGCGATCTTCGTGTTCGACCCCAATGGGAACTACATGCGGTCGTTTGGCCAGCAATTTCAAGGCGGTGGTCACGGCATCGAAATCCGCAGCGAAGCCGGGCAAGAGTTCTTGTATGTCTGCGCCTACCAACATCTTAAGACCTTCGCCAAGCTCGATCTGAAGGGCGAGACGGTGTGGCAGAAGTTTGCCCCCATGGAATCGGGAGTGTACGCCGCGGATGAAGACACCAAACCGACCGGCCAATGGGGACGCGACCGATTCATGCCCACCAACTTTGCCTTCCTTGACGATGGCGGCTTCCTGTTGGTCGACGGCTACGGCGCATTCTAC
>CAYWTU010000338.1:0-5337 GCA_964461275.1 uncultured Pirellulales bacterium
CGCGTTCGGCCCCAATACTCGAAATTTTCGCGAAATCGTGGCCCAATTCCTCGCTGCGGACGCGGCGGTTGTCGTGCACGACCGCGCGCAATTGACGCTATTTGTCCGTCGCTGTCTAACCGACCCAGCTTGGGCACGCGGCCTCGGCAAGCGAGCCCGTCAACTGGTCGTTGACCAGCAGGGGGCCACGGCGCGGACGGTCGATCGGTTGCTCCCCCTGGTGGACGATGCTCTGGTAGCGCACGATGGTGCCAGAAGACAGGTGGCGTAACGATGGCGACGGTCGGTGAGTAACGCATGCAACTGGTGAAACTGGCCGTTGTCGCGGTGAACCAGACGCCGCTGGATTGGAACGGCAATCTGGCCCGTATTCGACAGTCCTTGCAGCGGGCTCGTGCCGCCGGCGCCAGTTTGGTCTTGCTGCCCGAATTGTGCGTCACCGGCTATGGCTGCGAAGACGCCTTTCACAGCATGGCCGTCATCCGCACGGCCAGCGAACTTCTGGCCGAACTGGCCGCCGAGACACAGGGCCTCATCGCCTGCCTTGGCCTGCCGGCCTGGATTTCGGGCGGACTGTATAACGCGGCGGCGGTCCTGGTCGACGGCAGGTTGCGGGCGGTGGCCTGTAAACAGCATCTGGCGGCCGAGGGCATCCACTACGAGCCGCGCTGGTTTCGACCTTGGCCGGCGGGCCATGTGGAATCGATCGAGCTAGGCGGACAGACAGCGCCGGCGGGCGATTTGGTGCTCGACTGCGGAGGCGTCCGGTTGGGGTTTGAAATCTGCGAGGACGCCTGGGTGGCCGACCGCCCCGGCGCGTCGCTGGCGTTTCGCAACGTAGACGTGATTCTCAATCCCAGCGCCAGCCATTTCGCGTTCGGCAAACAGGACGTGCGCCGGCGGTTCGTCTTGGAGGGCGCCCGGGCGTTCGGCGTCACCTATGTCTATGCCAATCTCTTGGGCAACGAAGCAGGGCGGGCCATTTATGACGGCAGCGCCCTGGTGGCCAGCGGCGGACAGCCTCTGATCGAGGGGCCGCGGTTCTCGTTTTCCGACGTGCAGCTCACCACCGCGGTGATCGACGTCGATTTGACGCGGATGCAACGGGCCCGGGCGGCCGGCGCGCGACCCAAAGGAGTGGGCAAGTTTCCCGCGCCGGTGCATTGTCCGTTCGATTTTCCTCCGGTCGCTCCCGAGCCGCCGGCCTCATCCCAGCCGGCCTGGGAGCACGGCACGCACGTCAAACAGGAGGAATTCTGCCGGGCGGTGGCTCTGGGGCTGTTCGACTATGTGCGCAAGAGCCACAGCCAAGGGTTCGTGGTCTCGCTCAGCGGCGGCGCCGATTCGGCCGCCGTGGCGGGTCTGGTGGGGCTAAGCATCCGCCTGGGACTGGCCGAACTGGGACCGGCCGAGTTCCAACGAAAACTGGCTCACGTTGTGGGGCTGAAGGACTGCGCCGACGCGGCGGCCGTCACCCACAAGATGCTGGCCTGCGTCTATCAGTCGACGGTCAACAGCTCGCAGCTCACCCGCCGAATCGCCCACAACGTTGCCGACGCGGTGGGGGCCGAGTTCTTTCACTTCGATGTGCAGGCGGCCGTTGACGCCTATTTGAAGTTGGGCGCCGAGGCGCTGGGGCGAGAATTGACCTGGAACGGCGACGACATCGCCCTGCAAAATATTCAGGCGCGCAGCCGAGCGCCGGGCGTCTGGTTGCTCACGAATCTGCGCGGGGCGCTGCTTCTGGCCACCAGCAATCGCTCCGAGGCGGCCGTGGGCTACACGACGATGGACGGCGACACCTGCGGCGGACTGTCGCCCATCGCCGGAATCGACAAGGCATTCTTGCGGCGCTGGCTGGGTTGGTTGGCCGAGCGCGGGCCCGAGGGAATTGGTCCGATCGCGGCTATGGCGCAGGTGGCGGCCCAGCCGCCGACCGCTGAGCTGCGTCCGCCCGAGTACAGTCAGACCGACGAGGCCGACCTGATGCCGTACGACGTGCTCGATTGGATCGAGCGGGCGGCGATTCGCGATAAGCAGGCGCCGGTGGAAATTTGGCGGCGGGCAGTGACGGCGTTTCCGCAGCACGACGGGCCAGCGCTGGCCGTCTGGGTCGAGCGATTCTTTCGACTCTGGACGCGTAATCAGTGGAAGCGCGAGCGCTACGCCCCGTCGTTTCACCTGGACGACGAAAACCTGGACCCCAAGACTTGGTGTCGATTTCCGATCTTGTCGGGGGGCTACGAACGGGAACTGGCCGAGTTGCGGCGTTTGGTCGAGTAGTCGGCGCCAAGCCTATTCGCCCGCCATCAGATGCTTTTGCACGCTTGAGTGCATGTGCAGCATCTTGCGTTTGACGTCGTCGGCCGAGGCATTGCTCCGAATGGCATCGACCAGCGGCTTCCACAGCTCGCTCGGCAACTGGCAGCGCTTGCCCCGGTCTTCCATCACTTGCGCCACGGATAGTCCCGTTTCATCGCCTGGGACGTAAATGATGGCCAGGGCGGACGACTTGATCGCCATTTCGAACAGGCTCGAATGCCGCTGGCTGTGTTGCGCCTGAATGTCTTTGGCCAATGGTTCGACGCCCCGGAGCATAAAGTGCAGAACTTCGGCGGCAAACTTGGCATCCGTTTGCGCATCGCGCTTGGGCAACTCGGGCGCACGGGCCCCCAACGCATCGGCCAGCGCGGCAACTGTTTTCATACGGTCGGCGATCTTCTCGGCCGCGGCGCCTCCCTCATAGAGCACGGCGGTGATGCCCAAGTTTGTCCCCAGCGCCCAGGCCATCGCGTCGGAGGGGGGTAATTGGGCGTCGTCCGCGGCCGGCGCCGACTGGGCAAACGCCGACACGGCAGCGACGATCAGAATTAGGCAAGTTGCAACGCGCATAAAAAACTCCGACAAGATTGCATGGTTTCTGCAGCCGACCCGATTGGCCTCGCCAGCCGCACGCGCGTCGTCGTCACGACGGATTCTGGAATAGACCACAATCCTAGGGACAACCGCAGCCGCCCGTGCCACGGACCTTTTCCATGGTCACGCGGTTACCGCGGTCATGATACTCGACGCGCGACATAAAGTGTTTGATGAGGAGTAATCCGCGGCCGCTGGGAATTTCGATGTTCTCCGGATCGCGGGGGTCGGGCACCGCGTCGGGGTCGAAACCGGGGCCCTCGTCGGTCACTTCGACCCATAGTTTTTCGTGCGCCAAGCGGCAGCGAATGGTAACGCGCTTGGAGACGTCCGAATCGTTGCCGTGGCGTATGGCGTTGACGATCGCCTCTTCCAGCGCCAGGTGAACGCCGCAGATTTCCTGTTCCAGCCAGGCGTTTTCTCGGAGGCGGTCCAGGACGCAGGTCAGGATGCGGCGGCCGGCGCCGGTTTCACTGGGAATGCACTCGCACAGTTCCCACAGCCACGCGTCTTGCGTCATGGAAGCAACCCACGGCAGGCCCATCGGGTCGGCACACGCGGCGCGGTCGACCGTTGAAGCGGTCGCTAGAACGCGGCCAGGGCGTCGGCCTCGTCGTCTTTGATGTCAAACAGCTTGTTCAAATTGGTGATCATGAACACTTCGTAGATTTCCGGACGGATGTTGCTCAGCTTAAGCTTGCCGCCATGGGCCTTGACCTTCTTGTCCAGCGTGATCAGCTTACCCAATGCGGCACTGGACAAGAAGTCGACCGTGGCGAAGTTCAACAACAGCCGCGAACGATCTTCCTTCTCAACCAGATGAAACAACTCCTGGCCGAGTTCCTGGATATTGGCCTCGTCCAGTATCTTGCGGTCGACAAACCGCACCACCGTGACGTCGCCGACGTCCGACACTTCCAGCCGACGATGAACCGACATGCGATCTTCTCCTGACGGGTGGCAGTCGCCGCCGGCGGCTGCACGCAACTCGTTACCGGACACTAACCTGCGGCCGGTAAGGTGTCAAGCAACGGTGAGCCGGTGGGAAGACTTTTCGTATGGCAACGGCGCTGGCCGATGAGGACGGTCGTGGTACAATACCGACGCCTATAAGGGGTCTCTGTTTCCGCCTGTCGTCCCCTGACTTTGACCGCCTGGGAACGTTCGCCGTGGCCGGTTCACCGTTTCCCTTCGGCGACCGCGCGATCGACATCGTGGCGGATGACAAAATTCGGGCGGCGATCGAAGAGGGCCAGTTTTGCAATTTGCCGGGATTGGGGCAGCCGCACCCCATCTTCGACGAGCCGTACGATTCGCATTGGTGGCTGCGACGAAAGCTGTCGCGCGAGGGGCTCTCGCTCGAACCGCCGCGCGACCGTTGAGCGGCGGCCGGCCGAGTTAGATTTCCCCTGCTTTCAACTTGCGGCTGACGGCGATGTGCTGGACAAGCTGCGCCACCGACTTGACGCCCAGCTTCTGCATCATCCGCGATCGGTCGCGCTCGACCGTCCTTTCGCTGACCCCCAGCTTGCGGGCGATCGCCTTGTTCAGTTCGCCCTGTAACACGAACGTCAACACTCGCCGCTCTTGCAGCGTAAGCGTTGCGAGTTGCTCGTCGACCTCGGCTTCGTGTGCCAAGTGCTGTCGGCGACGGGCGTCGATTGCCAACGCCTCTTGAATGTGCTCCCACAGTTCCGACCCGGCGTACGGCTTTTGCATCAGGGTGACGGCCCCCCTGCGCATCGCCAGCACGGTGCTGGGCACGTCGGCATGGGCCGTGATGACAATCACCGGAATCTGGGCCTGCATTTCGTTGAGCCGCTCCTGCAGGGCCAACCCGCCGAGCCCTTCCATGCGCAGGTCCAGCACCATGCATCCCGGCCGGTTCGGATCATAGGCGGCCAAAAATTCCTCGGCGCTGGAGAATTCTTCGGCCGCCATCCCGTGCGCGCGGACCAGTTCGCGAGCGCTATGGCGCGCCGCTGCATCGTCGTCCACGACGAACACGGTGGGCGCCTGCGTTTGAGAAAGAGGGCTTTCAATCATGGCGTGCTCTTCCGGTTTCATGCGCCCCGATCATAGCCCCTAAGTAACCGCTCCCGAAACAATAGGCAAGGTAAAGTGAAAGGCCGCCCCGCCACCGGCCCGGTCATCGAACCACATCTCACCGCCGGATTCGGTAATGATTCGGCGGCAGATGGCCAACCCCATGCCCATGCCGTCGGTCCGCGTGGTGTAAAGCGGCTCGAAAATTCGTTCGCGCTCGGCCTGGGACACGCCCGGCCCACGGTCGGCCACGGTGACGCAGACCTTGTCGGTCTGTAGCTCGGCGGTAATCTCGACCAGACCGGCCGGCGTGTCGCGCATCGCCTCCAGGCCGTTTCGCATCAAGTTCACCAAGACCTGTTCCACCTGCACCCG
>CAYWTU010000339.1:0-5299 GCA_964461275.1 uncultured Pirellulales bacterium
CGCGATGTGCCCTTTGTGTTCGCGAATGGTGAGAATATCCAAAAGGCCCTGCGTGGGATGTTCGTGGGGGCCGTCGCCGGCGTTGATCACGGAACAGCCCAGGTTCTGAGCCAAGAGTTGGGGCGTGCCAGGCGTGCGATGGCGGACGACCACGGCGTCAACACCCATGGCCTCAATGTTCTTGGCCGTGTCGATGAACGTCTCGCCCTTGGACAGGCTGCTGCCGCCCGGGGAGAAGTCGACCGTATCGGCGCTGAGCCGACGGGCCGCCAACGAAAAGCTGGTTTTGGTCCGCGTCGAGTTCTCGAAAAACAGGTTGGCGCAAGTGCGGCCCGTGAGCAGCGGCAACTTGTGACGCGAACTGGTGGCCGACTCGCGGAATTGCACCGCGGTGTCCAAGATGAGCGTCAATTCCTCGGCCGTGAGTTCTTCCAAACTCAATAGATGCCGCCGCGTCCAGGTGGCGCAAGCGGCGCCGATTTCCACCGCGTCAATGCTCATCGAGGTCCTCGTCGACGGGCGGCCGAAGGCGGTTCGTGGCGAGCCGACTCCTCCACGTCCACAGGCCGCTGCGACGAATTGTAGCGAGCGGGACGAGCGGTCGAAAGTCTTGCCCCAGGCTGGACCGCTGATTCGCAAACGCGACGAAGGGCCGTTGCCGCAAGAAGACGCCCCGCACGCTAGTCGTCCGAACCCCGGCCGCCCAGAAAGATCATCGCGTAGTAGGCCAACTGCATCACCGACTGCAGCGTGGCCGCCACGTAGGTCAAGGCCGCCGCTCCCAGCACCGATTTGACCGGGCCCATTTCCTGCGGACTGACGATGCCCAGCGCCACCAGTTGATCCTTGGCCCGGGCGCTGGCGTCAAACTCCACCGGCAGGTTGATCAATTGAAAAAACACGACCGCGGCAAAACCGGCGATGCCCGCCAGGATCGCGTATTTGCCCAGAATACCGGCCCCGAACAAGAACATGATCATGGCCAGCGAGCTGCCAAAATTGGCGATCGGCACCGCCACATTGCGGATCGTCAGGGGGGCATAGTTGCGGGCGTGCTGAATGGCGTGACCGGCCTCGTGGGCGGCGATGCCCACCGACGCCAGCGTCCGTCCTTGGTACACCTCGGGACTCAACCGCAATACGCGATGCCGTGGGTCGTAGTGGTCGCTTAGGAAGCCACCCACTTGCTCTATTTCGACGTTTTGCAGGCCCGCCGAATCGAGGACGTGCCGCGCTGCCGCGGCCCCGCTGAGTTGGGCCGGAACTTGCCGGGCCCTAGCATATGTCGACTTGACCCGCATCTGGGCCCACAGGCCCAGTAAAATCGGGGGGATGATGAGCAGCAAATACAGTCCCATGTTTCACTCCCTGAAGCGGCCGCCGCCGTCACTAGCAGACGGTCCCTGCAATAAGTGTACGCAGCCAGGCCAGGGGAAGTTTTGGCGATTTCGCCGCCGCGACGCAAGGGTCGCTCGCGACCGGGGTTAGGGCGGTGCAAGCCGAACCTGGCGGGCGGCCTTTTTGCTAGCCCAAGTAGCGCTGCGCTGCCGATTGTGTTTCCCAAGTTGGCCTGTGGTCCAGGGGAAGCCAATCGCGACCGGCAATCTGGGGCTCAAAATCGTCGTCACCCGCCAAGTGGGCAATTTCCTTGAGGAAACGCAGCGTCAGGACATCGAGCATGGCCCGGTCGTCGTTCTTCTCCAGATAAGGCGTGAGGTCGATCGGATCGCCCACCATCAACCGCGTGTTGGCGCCCATGAAAAAGCAACCGAACTCGGTGCCGTCGTAAGGGGCGTCTTTGATGAAACACGGAATGACCGGCACGCGAGCCTTGAGCGCGATCAGCGCGGCCCCTTGGCGCCCCGGACCGAGCAGGGCCTGCGGGTCGGGCTTGATGCGGCCCTCCGGAAATAGGCCCACCAAACCGCCGCCCCGGGCCAGCCGGATGGCCGCCTTGGTGGCCGATGTGTCGGAACCGTCGCGGTTGACGGCGATGGCGCCCACCTGGCGAAACAGCCAGGCCAACTTGGGGTGCTCGGCGTACTCGCGGGCGACCATCCAATGGACGATGCGGTTGACGCCCAATTGAATGAACCAGGGATCGATCGAACTCACATGATTGCTGATGATCACTGCGCCCTGGCCAACCGCAAGGGGCAGCGGCCGATTGATCTGACATCGCCAGCGAAGTTTGGCGAAAAACCAGTAGATCAGATAGATCGGCAGCACGGTCCAAGAGTAATGCGTCTGATAGCGATAAAAATACGCAAACCGCGCGAGCGGCCAGGCGGCCAGCGCCGCCACCGTCAGCCAGGCCAGGGCGCGGGTGGATTCCGGTGAAAGCATGGGATGGGCGCAGCTGGCAGGGAAAGGGCACAATGCTGCCGGCTCGCGCCGGACCGTATGCAACTATAGCTGGCAACCAACGGGCCGGCGAGCATTCAACTACGACCTTCAGCCAGATTCGCAGCGGATGGCAGCGGTTTTGATGCAAGGGGGCCACGCATAACAATGGAAATCGTCCGAATTGGCGTCGTCAGCGACACGCACGGCCAGGTGACGTTCGCCCGCGAGGCGGTGCACCTTCTGCAGAGCCTGGACGTGCAGACGGTGCTGCACTGCGGCGACATTGGCAGCCCTGACATTGTCAGGCTCTTTGGCGCCTGGCCAACGCACTTCGTGTTGGGCAACGTGGACGATCCGGCCGGCCCCTTGCAGGCGGCGGTCGAAGCGGCAGGGCAGCATTTTCACGATCGGTTTGGCGCACTGGAAATCGCCGGGCGAAAGATTGCCCTGTTGCACAGCGACGACAGCGAAAAATTCCGCGACACTGTCGCCAGCGGCTACTACGATCTGGTGTGCTACGGTCACACGCATCGGGCCGATTGCCGACATGTAGGCCGGACGCTGGTGCTGAACCCCGGCGCGCTCTATCGGGCCACGCCGCACACGCTGGCGACCGTCGAGTTGGCGACGCTTCAGGTGCAAACGATCCGGGTGTAGGTGTGCGGCTTGCGCCCGGCATCCACGGCGCGAGCGGCGAAGCCGCCACGCCCTAGCGCCGCTTACAGTGGCAGGCCGTTCCAGCGCACGAAGCCTTCCAGCGCGAAGTATTCCGGCAGGCCGTATTGATTGTAAACGTCGGCCGTGTGACGGTTCCGCTCGACCGCCCGCTGCCAGAACTCGCGAGGATCGTCCGGACCGGGGAACAAGGCCGTGTCCTTTTGCGATTCGTGGTGAAAGATAGCCGCCTTTTTCTGCTCGACGTCGCGGGGACTGAGGGGGACCGCGATCTCGATCTGGTGGGCCGGCCACTCTTGCCACGCGCCGCGATACAACAGCGCCTCAGGCCGGTTGCCCGTCTCGCGCTCCAATTGCCAGAGCGCCTGAAAGATGGCGTGGGCGCACACGCGGTGTGTGCCGTGCGGGTCGGACAAGTCGCCGGCCACATACACTTGAAGCGGCCGCACGCGGGCGATCAGATCGCGAATGATATCGACGTCTTCCTGACCGACCGGTTTCTTGGCGATTGTGCCGGTGCGATAGAACGGCAAATCCAAAAAGTGCAGATGCTCCTCGCGGCAGCCGCAGGCCACGGCGCCCGCCTTGGCCTCGCTCCAGCGAATCAACCCCTTGATGCGGAGCACCGTTTCGGCGTCCGGGGCGCCCGGCGCTTTGGCGTCCAGCGATTGGTTCACCTGGGCCTCGACGGCCGCCGCCTTCTCTTGGTCGATGCCAAACGTGCGGTTGTATTCGGTGACAAAGTCGGCCACCCGTCGCGCGTCGTGATCGAACACCGCGATGTTGCCGCTGGTCATATACGCGACGTGGACTTCGTGTCCGTCTTCCACCAGCCGAATCAACGCGCCTCCCATGCTGATGACGTCGTCGTCGGGATGCGGGCTGAACACGATCACGCGGCCCGGTTGTTTGCCGCCGGGATGATACTCGATGGTGTCCTGCATCCAGCGAAACACGCGGTGGGCGATGGCCTGGGCCGGGCCGCCGCGGCGGAGCAACTGGTGCAGGTTGTGTTCGCGGAAATCGTTGTCGGTGAGCTTGAGCAGCGCCTTGCCGGTTTGCTCCGACAGCCACAGGACGGCTCGTTTGATCAGCGGGTCGGTCCACTCGATGTTGCCAAGCGTCCACGGGGTGGAGTTGCCGGTGAGTTGGGCGGCGGCGGCGGAATCCAACAGGAACGTGGCGTCGGAATGTTCACGCAACCAACTGGCGGGAACCCGGTCGCTCAAGGGGCCTTCGGCCGCCTCACGAACAATCTTGGCCTTGTGTTCGCCCAGCGCAATCAGCACCACCTTGCGGGCGGATAAAATCGTGCCCAGCCCCATCGTGATGGCCATGGCGGGCACATGCTCTTCCGTGAAGAAGTTGGCGGCCGCGTCGCGGCGGGTGATGGGGTCCAGCGTGGCCAGCCGCGTGCGGCTGTGGCGGACGCTGAACGGTTCGTTGAACCCGATGTGTCCGTTGCGGCCGATGCCCAGCAGTTGCAAATCGATGCCGCCGGCGCGGGCGATCGCGTCTTCATAGCGGCGGCAATGTTCGTCGACTTCCTCCAGCGGAATCGACCCGTCGGGAATGTGGATGTTCTCGGGCGGGATGTTGACGTGGTTGAAAAACGCCTCATACATCCAGCGGTGGTAGCTTTGCAGATCGCCGGGCTTGAGCCCGAAGTATTCGTCCAGGTTGAACGTGATGACGTGCGAAAAGTCGAGCCCTTCTTCCTGATGCATTCGAATCAGCTCGGCGTAGATGCCCAGGGGCGTCGAGCCGGTGGGAAGCCCCAGCACGGCCGGCTGGCCGATGGCGGCCCGTTCTCGAATCAGGTGGGCGATGGTCTGCGCGACGTGTCGGGCCAAGTCCTTGTTGTGCACGAACTGATAACAGGGAACCTGCGTGCCAGGAATGCGCCGCCCCATGATGGACGGCGCGGCGTGATTCGGAATTGCCGTCGTTGCCATAGTCGCTGCGGATGCCGATACTGTTGGAGCGTGGGTGCGCCCCGGCGACCGATCCCTCGGCCGCTTGCGCGCCCCGCGACAGTATCGCAAACGGGCCGAGAAAAATCCATCGGAAACACCAGCGTTTGGCCCAGCGACACCAGACCAAAACCGCCGGCGGCTCACGTTTTTACCGAGTGCCCTTGAATTTCTTTCGCTAGCGAAACGCCCTTATGACGCACAGCGCCCACGCCCCTTGCCGCATCCTGGCCATCCACGCGCATCCCGATGACGTCGAGTTTCTGTTCTCCGGCTCGCTTGCGCTGCTGAAACAGGCCGGCCAC
>CAYWTU010000340.1:0-5294 GCA_964461275.1 uncultured Pirellulales bacterium
CACATCAGCTGGCGCCATCAACGCGGTGTTCATCGCGGCAAACGCCCACCGCCCTGCGCACCCACTGGCCGTCACGGGTAATGGGACCGCGTCGGGCCCAAGCGGCCGTCCCGCGGGGCAAGGCCCCACGGAGCCCCGAGCTGGCCCGGCTCGAAGCGGTCTTGATGGTCTCCCGGGAGCCGCTCTCCGCCCGCAAATTGGCCCAACTGGCCGGCCTGGCCGACGGTACGGCGGCCCGAACCTTGGTCGCCCGCCTGGGCGCCCTGTACGACTTGCAGGGGCAGGCGTTTCGCGTGTCGGAAGTGGCTGGTGGATATCAACTTATGACGCGTGCTAAGTTCGCCAAATGGCTTCGCTGGCTGCATCCACTGGCCCTGGCCAATAGGCTCAGCGCCCCGGCCCTGGAAACATTGGCGGTGGTCGCCTATCGACAGCCGGTGGTGCGCGCCGATATTGAGGCGATCCGGGGCGTTCAATGTGGAGAAATACTCAGGCAGTTGATGGAGCGGGAATTGGTTCGTATCGTGGGCCGTTCGGAAGAGTTGGGCCGGCCGTTTTTGTACGGCACGACGCGGCGCTTCCTGCAACAATTTGGCCTGCGGCGGTTGGAAGACTTGCCCCGCGCCGAGCTGTTTCGAGCGGCCCCGGCCGCCACCCCAACAAAAGACGCCTTGCCGGTTGACCCCGCGTCAGGCATCGCCCACCATACAGACCCAGCCACCACGACCCCAGCGAGGAGTTAGCAGTGAAGATGTCTCTTTCGAGCCTGGATGAAATCTTGCTCGCGCCCACCGCGGCGCGGGTGCGCTGGCTCGTCGTCGAGCACGCCGGCCCGGCGGACGACGAGGACGACGATTGGGAAGACGATGAAGAGGAAGAGGATGACGACGACGACGAAGAAGAAGCCGACGACGATCTCGACGACGAAGACGACGACGAGTGGGAAGAAGTCGACGACGAAGAAGACGATCTCGAGGATGACGACGACGAGGACGACGATTGGGACGACGACGAAGATGACGACGACGACTGGGACGAGGATGACGACGACGAAGAAGACGAGGATGAGGATTGGGAAGAGGAAGGCGAGTAGCTTGCTCGCCGCCGCTTGGTCGCGATGATCTCTGGCGATAAAAAAACACGACCCCGGATTCCTGCGAATCCGGGGTCGTTTGCTTTTGCAGCGTCTGCAAACCGTGCGTTATCGCACCGCCTCGTTGAGCATCTTCACGTTCGGCACGCTATGCCGATTCAGCAGGCCTTGTTCCTGTGTCTCGATGACCGTGGCCACCGGGCCGACGTCGCGAATCGTGCCTTCCAAACCGGCCACCGACACACGGTCGCCGGCCTGCATCCGTTGCCGCGTATAGTAGCCGGCCAAGATGCCGGCCATCACGTCGCGACCGCCCAATCCCAGCGCCAGCCCCAGCCCCAAGGCCACGGCGCCGAACGCGATGAGGATCATCTCTTTGAGCAATTCAAATTGAATGCCCAACTGGTCGAAGGCGGCGATGAAGGTCATCAGCGCCAACACGTAGTAGCAGCCGCTGGCCAAGTGCTCGGCGTAAGAAATCCCCAGCCGATCGGCGCTGGTGGCAATCACGCCCCGTAGGAACGTCGCCACCAACAGGCCCACCACCACCACCACCGTGGCCACCAGCAGCCGCGGAATGTAGGCCACAATTTCCTGCATCGCGGTGCTGACCGTCTCCAGGCCCAGGATGTTGAACGCGGCCGACAGGAACACGCACATCAAGAACCAGAACACGATCTGGCCCACGATCCACGACACGTTGCGGTGGATGCCCACCTGTTTCATCGACGACAACAGACCGCTCCGCTCGGCCGCCCGTTCCAGGCCGATCGCCTCGCTGACGGCCGACAACAGCCGTGCCACAATCCGGGCCACCAGGTAGCCCAGCACCAACACGACCACCATCCCGATCAGCTTGGGCAAAACGCCAACCACTTGCGTGATCGCCTGGTTGAAGCTCTCCACGAGCTCGTTGCGCCAACTGTCCACCGTGGGGACGTTAACGTGGGGAATGACCCGGTCGAGTTGCGTGGCCGCCGGATCGGTCGGCTGGGCTACCATTTCGCTGGCTTGCATGGACCTCTCTCCCTTGGACAAGGTTATTCTGCCCCGGCCGCGGCACATGCGCCGCTACCTGAGGCGTTGCTGTTCCCAAGATGTTGTTGCCGGCCAGGCGCCGGCGGTCACTCATGTTTGGTCGGCACTACGGGGAATCGGCCGGTTTCTCGCCGCCAGACCGGGCTTCGGTAACGAATTTTCCGGTGGCGGTGAAGCACACGGCGCCGACGAAGCTACGGGCCAGGTGCCCCAGGGCAAACGGCGCGGCGCGGGTCGCCAGCTCCAGCAAATGCGAACCCAGCAGCCAACGGTTGACCCGTTGGTGAACGTCGCTCGCCAGATTGCCGGGGGGCGGCGGAACGGGTTGCTCGGCCAATCTTGCAAACAGTTCGTCGATCATGGCTGCTGTGCGTCTCCGTAGCGCTTCTGCACCTTGTCGCAGGCCCGCGATACCCGCATCTTGACCGCGCTGGTGGTCATCTCGAACAGGTCGGCCAGCTCCTCGAACGTGTAACCTTCGGCGTACTTGAGAATCACCATCGCCCGATCTTCCTCGTCCATTTCACCGAGCATCTTGGCCAGGTCCAGCCGGTCGCCCGCGTCCGAACCGGCTGGGGTGCCGCGCTCCAATTGATCGTCCGGGACGGGTGACTCGTGCTTGCGGCGGCGTCCACGTCCGCGCCGCAGCGTCAGGCAGGTCCGCACCGCGATGCCGTGCAGCCAAGTGGTGAACTTGCTGCGGCCGGCGAACTTGGCGCGATGGACGAACAGACGAACGAACACCTCCTGAGCGGCGTCCTGGGCGTCGTGCTCGTTGTCCATCAACCGATAGCACAATCGCCAGACCCGGTCCTGGTGGCGCGTCACGAGCGCACGAAAGGCCGGCCCGTCCGAGCCCTCGCGAACGGCCTCGGCGAGCAGTTGCTCGTCGGTCTTGTCGGTCACGCCAGACGGCCTCTCCAAGCGGCGCGCCTCCTGCGAGCCAGTCGCGCTCATGCCCATGGGTTGCCGACCGGCAGGGTCTGGTCACCTGCGGGTGGTGATCGGTTCCAGCGTCGGTCGGCGGCGACGGTCGTAAGTCCAAACAATTCAACGAGATAGCTACGCAATCGCCGCGTTATGGGACCACAAACGCCGGCCGGGGGTCAAGCTCAGATGGTCGCGGTCCCACCTTTCTTGGTCCGAATTGCCCGAACACTCGAGGCGGGATACGCTGGAGTTCATGGACGGTCAACTTTCACCACAGGCCGAGGAATTCCTGGCCCACGTCGTGGCCGACGGCTTATTCGCGACCAAGCAGGCCGCGATGGAGGCAGCCGTGGACGCCCTGCGTAAAAGGACCGAATTGATTCCCCTGATCCCTGACGAGCACATGGAGGCCGTGGAACGAGGAATCGAGTCGGCCAATGCGAGGCGGACGAGCCCCTTCACTCCGGAATTCTGGGACCGGCTGCAGCAGATCGCTCGCGACGCCGCGGCGCCGAAAGGCGCGGATCGGTAAATGGGCTCTGCTCGATATACGGTCGAGGTCGAAAAGCAACTCGTTGAAATCACCCAGTACATTGCCCGGGACAATTTCACCGCTGCCTTAAGTTGGCTAGAGCAGGTGCGGACGGCGTGTGAACGGTTGGCCTTGCAACCGGAACTGGGCGAACTGGCGCGAACCAAGCGATTGGGCGCAGTGCGCCGCCATGTGATTGGGAAATACGTGATCCATTATCGGGCCATCGACGATGGCATCGAAGTCGTCGGTGTCGTTCACGGCGCTCGCGATCCGCAGGCGTTCCATTGACTCTTTCGGTGCGCAGCGATCATCGCTCCTGGACGAAGTTTGGCTGCGGATTGGGAAGGCTTCTCTCGTTAAGCGTTGAGCGTATGCTCCAGAGAATCGAGCGCCCGTTGACGGATGACGAGCGGGCTGAACTGGCCAAAGATCTCAAAGTCGAGCTGCCTGATCCTGCCGTTCCGCTCCGCCGGGCGTGGATTTGGTTCGGCGCCACCTTTGCAGGTGCGGCGGTCTTGGTCGGCATGGGCGCTGCCTTTAGCGGCGTCGAAAGCTGGCCTGCACGCGTCGGCGCCTTGGCGGCAATCGTGGGCTTCATCGCTTGCATCATCACCTTCATGTGTGCGATCGACGCGATCCGAAATCATCTGGACGCCGTTGCGCTGCGAGAGCATTTCCGCGAACAGCGGGGCCCCAGATCTGCGAGGCGCTGACCAATGAGATGGCAACGATTTTACGCGTGGCCAGCCAGCGCGCCATCGTGATCGAGGAGGCCGAGGACGAAGGCGACGCTTACTTGTTCGATCTCGGCGATGGAACGTCCCTATTCCTGCAAGGCCAAGAATACGACGAATTGACGGAAGTGATGGCCGGCGAAAAGGCGCCGGTGTATGTGCTTCCCCGGCAATTCGACATCGTCCGTACCGCCGTTCACGGGCTTTGGCTAGGCGTTGCCAACCGCCAGGGAACGATGAGACCTGAACTGACGGTCGTCGCTGCAAGGGACATCTCACTCGATTTCAGCGTCGATGCCTCGATAGAAACCGAGTGTGTCTTGCCAGGCAACCCGCGCGAGGCACTGGCACGGATGGGATACGCAGAACCTGATACCGCAGGGTAACCGTTGATCCTCACGGCTAGCGGGGGGACGTCAGTCCACGGTTGGTTCGAGTGTGCTGGAAACAGTCGGTTCACGACCCCGGCGCAAGAAAAAAGGGTCGGGTGGCCCTTCCCGTTGGCCAGCCGACCCCTTCTGTGCAGCGTGAAAAACCGTGCGCGCCCGATGCGGGCCCAGGGCGTCTCCAATGGGACGATCAGCGACTAAGATTCACGACCGCAAATCCACGTGATAGCGCCATTTACGCTCGCCGGCTGACTCGAAGGTTGGTTGCCGAGGCGGCGGGAGGTTCACCTAGTCGAGCGTTGTCTGGCTAACCAAAGTATCTTGCACGCGGCGTGCCAATCGAATCGCCCCGCCGCGGCGCGCTCAGCCCAGATTCCAAGAAGCCCTTTACGGGCAATGACTTACGCGGGCACGTTACTGGCCAACTGCCCATCGAGCGGCGCGGCGCGGTTGCCTGCCCACCGTGTAAGGCTTACAAGACGCTGGTAGTTTCGGGATGCCGAGCGAACGCCAGCACGCGGGTGCTAGCGGTTGTAGGCCCAGCGATTCCCCAGCGGAGGGATAGATCGTGCATT
>CAYWTU010000341.1:0-5280 GCA_964461275.1 uncultured Pirellulales bacterium
TGCTCGTGGTTGTTGTGCTCGGTGTGCATCGAGCGGATGACGGCGATGTCGTCGACAACTTCGTGCAGGTGCGGCAACAGTTCGGAGACCTCGGTTCCGCACTGCCCGCGGGGTGCGAACTGAAATGGACTGCCAAAAAGCTTCTTGCTGGCCCGATTGACGAAACTGTAGGTCACCTCGCCCGAGTAGTCGGTTCCGTTGTATTTGCTCAATTCTGGTTTGGGGTCCAACAGGTCGACATGGCTGGGGCCGCCGTGCATGAACAGCGAGATCATGGCCCGAGCTTGCGGCGGCCGCGGTGTCGGCTTGGCGAGCATATCGAACGAACGCCCGTGGCGCGGAACGTGCGGCGGCGCGGCCAACAGCCCTTCGTCCTTGAGCAAACAGGCCAGCGCCACGCCGCCCACGCCCAAGGCGTTGCGCTGTAGAAACCCGCGACGGGAAGTAGGTTGTGATGAACGGTGGTCCATGACGTTAGTCCACGTACAAAAACTCGTTGCTGCACAACAGCGCCTGGCACAGGTTGGCTAGCGCCGCCAACTCGTGGTCCGCTGCCGGCGCCGCCGGATCGGCCGCCGGCTGCTGCTGCATCTGCTGCACCTGCTGGGCAATATACTGCACTGCCAGGTCCTCTTCCACAGCTAGCGGCGGCCGCTGGTGCGCAAGCTGCCAGGCGCGCGTCACCTGCGCCGTAAGGTCGCCTGGCGCCTCACGACGTAGCCGTTGGGCGAAATAACCCGCCTGCTCCAGGGCAAACGAACTGTTCATCATGAGCAGCGACTGCGTGGCCACCGTTGACGAGACGCGCCGTTCGCAACTGGCTTCCACCAACGGGGCGTCGAATGTTCGCAGCATGCCCAGCGGCTGCGAACGCCGCACTTGCACAAAGACGCTGCGGCGAAACGCTTCTTCGCCAGGCGGCGTCTCCGGTCCGGGCATATTCGGACCTGTCTTGTTCTCGGCCCCCACGACAATTTGGCCCGTGGCGTCCTCGCGAACCGGTACGGGTGGACCAAACGTCTGGGGATTGAGTGTGCCCGCCGTGGCCAGGATGCGGTCGCGAATCGCCTCGGCCTCCAATCGCCGCACTGCCATCCGCCCGTAAAGCCGGTTCTCCGGGTCGACGGTTGCCAACGCCTCGGACAATTGCGACGACTGTCGATACACCGTCGAAGACATGAGCAGCTTGTGCAACGCCTTGAGGCTCCAGCCGTTGTCCGCCCACCATACAGCCAACCAGTCCAACAGCTCGGGGTGAGTCGGCGCCTCGCCCATTCGGCCGAAATCGCCCGGCGTATTGACCAGCCCGCGGCCAAAGTGGTGCAGCCAAATGCGATTGACCAGCGCGCGGCCCACCAGCGGATGGCGACCGCTGGTCAGCCACGCGGCCAGCGCCGTGCGGCGGCCGGTGGTCGCCAGCGCCGGGTCGTCCGCCGCGAATACCGCCGGCGCTTCGGGCGACGCCGCCACGGTCAAATCGCCCGGAGGAACCGGGTTCTGGGGCTGTTGCGGGTCGCCGCGATGAAACAGGTAGGTGACCGGCGCGTGGTTTTCGGGTTCGGTCAGTACGTGAACGAAATCCTCGGCCGGCTTTTGGGCCCGCACTCCGTTGATGCGGTCGTCGAACTTCTTGAGTTCATCGGCCGCCGCCTGGTTGTATTGGTAGAGAACTCCGGGCGTGATCTTCAGGCTGGGATGGTTGTCCAGCAGCGCGGTCTGTTCCGCCGTGCGCTGCTCGGCCGGCGCCGTGGCCGCGGCGCGAAGTGCGTCGCGGTTCTCGGCTGGGAATTTTTCTAATTCCTTGGCCAGCGCCTCGGCGATGGATTGATCCTGTTTGGCCTGCCGTTCGGCGGAAATCTGCGACGCCTGGGCCTCAATGTCGGCGGACTTGGCCCGATCGGTGTCGGTGTAGAGCGAAATCAACCGTTGATCAGGCGTGCGCCATGCCTTCCAGTCCAGTGCTGGTTCAAACACCGCTCGCAACCGGTAGTAGTCGGCCTGCGGAATCGGATCGTAGCGATGATCGTGACATTGCGCGCACCCGACCGTGAGCCCCAACAGGCTCGTCGACACGATCTTGATCGTGTCCGACATCACCTGGTTGCGGGCCAAGTCTTGGTCGATGCCGGCGGTGGCCGTGCCGTCGGCCGCCATCCGCAAGAATCCGGTGGCCAGCACCTTGTCGAGTTGCGGCCCCGGCAGCGACCAGTAGGGCGGCGCCACCATTTCGTCGCCCGCTAGTTGTTCGCGAATGAACTGGTCGAACGGCTTGTCGTCATTCAGCGCCCGAATCACGTAGTCGCGATACTTGTAGGCGTAGGGCCGCACGCGGTCTTCGCTGGTGTACCCGTCCGAGTCAGCATAGCCGGCCACATCGAGCCAGTGCCGAGCCCAGCGCTGGCCGTAATTGGCCGAAGCCAACAGTCGGTCGATCAGCCGGTCGAAAGCGTCGTCGTCCGTGTCGGATAGAAATTGCTCGATATCGGGCAGCGTCGGCGGCAGTCCCCACAGGTCGATAGTGGCCCGTTTGATCAGCGTCCGCTTGTCGGCCTCGGGCGACAGCGGCAGATGGTTTTCTGCCAGCTT
This sequence comes from uncultured Pirellulales bacterium, assembly GCA_964461275.1. Classification (GTDB taxonomy): domain Bacteria; phylum Planctomycetota; class Planctomycetia; order Pirellulales; family CAYNRE01; genus CAYWTU01. The sequence goes on from CAYWTU010000341.1 coordinate 2,587, forward strand.
CGTCGCCACAAAGGCGTCCACCGCGTTGCGCACGTGCCACCCCGCCGGCGCCGGTGGGATGGCCGGCGACTGCAAAGGCCGAAATGACCAATGCTGGCGGTCCTCGGGCGTCACGCCACTCCTGAGCGCCTCGTCGGTCTCCTCACGCAGTGTGGGAGCGCCGGCGTCGATCCAGCGCCCGATGAGTTCGACTTCCTCGTCGGTCGGTTTATGATCGCCGGGGGGCATCTCGCCACGCACGACCCGACCATACAGCAGGCTCTGCTCGCGGTTGCCCGGTACGATCGCCGGCCCGCTTTCGCCCCCCTCTGCCATCCGTCGTCGTTGCCGCATGTCGAGCGCCCCCTCGGGCGAATCGTCCTCGCCGTGACACTGCACGCAGTATGCCCGAACCAGGGGGCGAATGTGCTGCTCGAAACTAACGTCGGCCTGCGGCAGCGCCGACCCGGGCTCGTTCGGCGCCGCGGCCCAGACTGCCGTCGAGCCAACCGCGTACGTCAAGACGCCGCAGAGCAGCGCTGCCCAAGGGCTGGGATTGCATCGCCCGGTCATGGTTGGAGTGCCGACTCCAAAGGGAGAGGTTGGTGCCGATGCGGATCGATGGCTGCGGCGACCGCGATTCGGGGCGGGATGATCGGACAAGTATGTCCGGAACGCCCGCGGCGTGCAAATGTCTGGCCCGTTTGGCCGCGATAAGCCGCGATTTGCGCGAAAGGAATGTTCGCGGTGCGTCGCCAACACGATCGCAACATGCCGACGGCGCCACCCGGCGACGAGTCGTCGTTGCAAATTCGGAGCCGAGTGCGAATTCGAAGCCGAGACGGACGTTGCGTTCAGGACGGCTGACTAGGCGGTGACTATCGCTGCCGGAGCAGGTTGGCCAGGCGGTCGACGCTGCGGCTGAGCTGTTGCCGGGCCTGCTCGGTCACCAGGTCTAGCGATGCTTGGATGGCGGCTTCGACTTCCTTGGCGGAGAGCGATCCGTCGGCGTCGGAATCGGTAATGCCGAACACGTTGCCGACGATTTCGTCGATTTCGCTTTGCGTGACTTCGCCGTCCTTGTCCATATCCAAGGCGTCAATGACGGCTGTCGAGATTCGCTCAGCCACCGGACAGTCCATCGTCTTCACTCGGTCCTGCAATTGGTCGACCTGTTTCTCGACCGCTTGGCGGGCGTCGGCCAGGGCGGCGTCGACCCGGCGGCGAGTCTCTTCGGGCGATGGCAATGCTTGTAGCTCCGACGGAACTTGCTTGCTCAATCGGCTGACCAACTCCTCAAGATGCCTTTCAATTTCATCGCCCAAGTTCTCCAGGCGCTTTTCCAGTTCGCCGATATCGGCCCGACGTCTCGATGCCTCCTGGCGAACCGCCTGGCGCGTTTGTTGCGCCCGTTGCCGCATCGCTTCGCCAATCTTTTGGCCTCCGCTGCGAAGTTCCTCGTCCGACAGTAGGCCATTGCCGTCAGCATCCAGTTCCTGGGCCAGTTTTTCGATGCTCTTCACGGCTTCATCGACCCCAAGCTTGCCGTCTTGATTGCCGTCCATCGCCCGCAGCAGGCTGCCCATGACGGCTGCGCCCAAATCGGGTTTGGCGGCCGGCTCCGCGGCAACGCTGTTGACAACGGACAGACCCACGCTCGCGAGGACAAAGCAGGTGGAGAGGCGGATGTTCATGGCGGGGAATCCTGTGCTGGCAATTGGAAATTGGCCGGTGCGGCAAAGGTCAGCGTACCGTGACGAATCGCCGCTGAGGGTATTACCCGCGAAATTCGCGGTGGTTTCAGAATACGGATATAATTGTCCGCATTATACATTCACCAGACAATGCAGCCGTTGGAAGCGACGCAATGCCGTCCCGGCCAAGGCGGTCCGGTCGGGGCGCAAAGATTGCGCAGGCGTTCTCTGGCTTATAGGGGTGCTTTACCCTTTGAGCCGGCTAACGCTGGCCCAGCGGCGAAATGCGGCGCTGTTCCGGACCGGTGTAAATTTGCCGTGGCCGGCAGATTTTCTTACCCGGCGAGGCGTGCATTTCCCGCCAGTGGGCGATCCAGCCCGGCAACCGGCCCAGTGCAAACAACACCGTAAACATCTGCACCGGCAGGCCGATGGCGCGATAGATCACGCCCGAATAGAAATCGACATTCGGGTACAGCTTGCGTTCGATGAAATACGGATCGCTTAGGGCGACCTCTTCCAACTGCTGGGCGATCTCAAAGATCGGATCCTGTCGCTGGAGCTTGGACAACAAGTTGTCGCAAGTCTTTTTGATGATCTTGGCCCGCGGGTCGTAGTTCTTATAAACGCGGTGGCCAAAGCCCATCAGTCGGAAACCGCTGTTCTTGTCCTTGGCCAGATCGACGTACTTGCGGACATTGCCGCCATCGTTGCGAATTTTCTCCAGCATCTCAACGCACGCCTGATTGGCCCCGCCGTGCAGCGGGCCCCACAGGGCGCAGATGCCAGCCGAAATCGAGGCGTACAAGTTGGCGTCGCTGGAGCCGACCATGCGGACCGTCGACGTGCTGCAATTCTGCTCGTGATCGGCATGGATCATCAGCAGCAAGTCGAGCGCCTTGACGTGGTCCGGATTGGACTCGTAAGGCTCGCTGGGAACCGCGAACATCATCTGCAAGAAATTCTCGCAGTACGACAGGTCGTTCTGCGGGTAGATGAACGGCTGGCCGATCGACTTCTT
>CAYWTU010000342.1:0-5269 GCA_964461275.1 uncultured Pirellulales bacterium
GTAGGGCATGTTGTCGCGCACCGCCGACACGATCCAGCGGCGATACTTATGCACCCCCGTGGCGGTCACTTGCTTGTTGTTGATCCGCAGCAGGTCGGACCATTTGAGGGCCCAAAAGTCGGCGTATTCCGGCCGATCCAAGAGCGCGTCGATCAGCTTGCTGCGCTTGTCGGGCGCGGCGTCGGCCAGGAACGCGGCCGACTCGCCGGGCGACGGCAAGACGCCCAACACGTCCAAATACACGCGGCGAACGAATTCCTCGTCGCTGCACAGGTCCGACGGCAGAATCTCCAATTGCCGCAGCTTGTCGAACACCAAGTTGTCAATGAAGTTTTGCGCCGGCGGATCGTTCCAGGCGAAACTCTCCAACGGCCGCAGGAACGTCAAATAAGCGGTTTCGACGTGTTCCAAGTAGCGCACCAAGACGGCCGCCTCGCCGCGGTCTTGGGCTGAGACCAGCCCGTCGTCGCCGACCGTGGCCACCGCTTCATCTGAACTGGAATAAATGGCCAGCCGGGTGACATCGCGCACCGTGCCATCGGAGAAGTGAGCCAAAACCACCATCTGCTGCGCGACCGCCGGATGGACCAGCACCCGCTGGCGGGGATGGATTTCGAGCTTGACGCAGGTCGGCGCGTCGGCTGCGTCGGGCGGCATCCCGGCGGCGATCCAATCGCGCAGCAGCCCGTATGACGGATCGGACTTTTTCAACTTCCGGCCGCCGCCGTGGGCCACTTCCATGAGCGGCTTGCGCAGCAGCAGACTCTGTTCGGGCTCGAGCACGTTGGTGCGGCGATTGAACGCCTCGCGAATCAGCGTTTCGGTGTCGAGCACGGGGTCGTACGCCCGCAGCGACAGGCGAAAGCCCCCCTTGCCGCTGGGAGAACCGTGGCAGGCGCCAGAATTGCAGCCTTGCTTGGACAGGGCCACCAAGGCGCCGTTGACGAACGACGCCGTGGGCGCCGCCTGTTGTCCTGAGACGGTTACCGGCACGGCGATTTGTTTCGCGCCGCGTCGCAACTCGATTTCGCATTGCCCATCGCCGACGGCAAGGATACGACCACCCTCGACGCGGGCCACGGCCACGTTAGTGGAAACTGCCTCGACATCTCGGGTCAGATCGACAACGGCGCCATTGGCGTACGCGCCGGTAATGGCCAGTTGCGCGTCGGCGTGCGGCCGAGTCAGAGCGATTGCCGCAGGATAGGCTTCCAGCTTCGTGAGCACGGCCAGGCCATCGGCGCGGAGTTGTGCGGCGGTCGCCAGCAAGGTCCACGCCAAAGCTAGGGCCCCCAGGGCGCGGCGAAACTTCAAGTCAAAAGCAAAAAATCGCGACACGGTTCAATCCTCCCGATATCGGCGTTCGCTAATCAAATTCGTTTTTCGAAAACCCCGTTACGGCGCCATGGCGACGTCCAGCGCCGCCGCGCCGCTTTCAGCCACAATCGGTTTGCCCCCAACCACGGTGCTGGCCACGGCGTGCAGACCTTCAAAGTGGCCGATGGCTGCGTCGGCCGCCGCCTTCAGCTCAATTTCAACCTCGTTCTGGCCGGCGGCAATGACCGTCGACTGGGGCCCTGAAACTCCCAGCGGCAGGTTACGCAGCGTCACGCTGACCGCCTCGTTGGCGCCGCCGAAGCGAGTCACGGTGAGCTTGGCTTTCTGGGCGCCCCCCGCCGTGATCGGTCCTGCTGGGACGAGCGACACCAGCAGGGGCCGCACGATTCTTACGGCAACGCCGTCGAGCACCACGCGACGGGGCTGCTCCTGGAACGTTGAACTACCGGCAATGCGAATGGTGAATTCGGTTTCGGCGGCAGCCAATGGGCCCTTGAGCGTGACCTCCGCCTCGGGCTTGCCTTTTTCAATCGGCTTGACGTCGGCCGAGAAGCCGGCCGGCAGTCCTTCCACCGCCAGGGCAATGTTGTCGTCAAAGCCGTTGAGCTTCTCGGCCTTGACCTTGAACGTCGTGCTGCCCACCAACTGCGGGAACAAGGCCGGCTGGCCTTCGACACTGAGCTTGAAAAAGTCCGGGAAGGCAGGTCCAACGCCCAGCCCAACCAATCCGTCCACGGCGGTCGGCGGAAACGCCAGGCCCGCCAATTGGTTCTTAAGCACTCCGGTCGTACTGGCCACGGCGGCAAACTGCGCGTCGCCGATGGTGGCCCGGCCCACGACGCGCGTAATGAAGGAGCTGCCGATGGCCGCGGTTGCCGGAACCGTGCCGCGAATGACCGCGTCGTTCTTGCCTTCGGGAATCGTCGCTTCACTGAGCTGCAAACCATCGGGACCGCCTTCCAGGGCAATGGCGATCGGCCCGTTGTAGTCGCGGCGGGACGCCACCACCTTGGCCGAGAATACGCCGGCCTGAGGCGGATTGAGCCGCTCGACCTCCACGACCAGCGAAAACCCGGCAGCGTACGGTTCGACTTCGATCCGATAGACGTGCTCCGGCCCACCGCGGCGATGCAGATCCTCGACCATCAGGCGATACACGCCGTCGGCCGGGCAATTGAAATCCAAAACGCCTTCCGACGTGCCGGAATCGTCCACCTCGGCCACGGCGCCGCCGTCGGACTTGTAGATTCTTAGGAACAGGTCGGTCGGCGAGCCCAACGTCCGCGTCTTGCCAGCCATCAGAAATCTTTGCCCCTGCTTGGCTTCAAACTGATAGTAGTCACGGTCCTTGCCGACGGCGAAGCGGCCGTTGATCGCGCCTGGCAACACGACGCCCGAGGCGGTCTCGGCCGTGTCGTTAGGCTCGAACTCGACCTGCTCCAGACGATTGCCGGCGGCCAGTTGCGCAAAACCGGCGCCTTGGCCGGCCACGCGTCGCGCGGCGACATTCGCAACGCCGCCGGCCGCAGCGGTGGGAATGGGGGCGGTGGTGCGCAGCCCGGCAGCGTCTGGGCCGACGAGTTCCACCGGCGTGGCGCTGCCGGCGAGCGCGCCCAAGGGATAGGTATTGTTGACCAGCGGGAAATCGCCTACGCGAAGTCGATAGCGATGGCCGCCGCTGCCCTGGTAGCGAATATCGCGCAGTTCCAAGTAGTACACGCCGTCGGCAGTAAACTGGTAGGCAAACCGACCGTCGGCCCCCAATCCCCCTTCGTCGTCGCTGTAAGCCAGTTCCTTGCCGGCCGAGTCGATCAGTCGCACGGCCGGGTCAAGCGGCGAGCCCATTCGATGCGCCACCACTTCCACGCTGATGCGTTGACCGGTGACGGCGCTGAACTTGAAATAGTCGAAGCTCTCTGCCTCACAAGCCCCGTCAACCGCCACCGGCGGCTTAATCTCTTGGGCAGTCTCCACGGTCTTGTTGGCGCCATTGTCGGCCGCACTGGGCAGGTCGTCGATCAGCATCAATCGTGTTTCCGAGATGCCGCGTCCGGTGGCCAGCCGAACTGCTGCCACCCCCAATGGCGCGTCGGCCGGGACCGTCAGACGATAGACCACCTGGTTGCCGGTGGCGCCGTTGTTCGGCACATCCGGCGTCAATGCAACTTCCGCGGGGAAGCTGGTCCACAAGCGGTTCGCGCCCTCAAAGTTGGCGCCATAGAACGTAACGTCGGTGGCCGCCCCGGGCGGCACCGCGTGGGGCATTCCAAACGACAGATTGGGCGGCTGCCCCGGCGCTTGGCTGGCAAGGCCGGTCGCCAGCGCCAAGACGACAATGGCGAGATACCAAGGGCGACGATCCAGCGGCAATGCACGCATGAACTTGACCTATTCAAAAAGCCATCTTCGCGCGTACTTCATGCACACGCTAACTCAAAGCGGCGTAAGCACCTGCCGCAACCTGCTCCGATGGTAATCCAGCCGCAAGCCGGTTGTCAAAGAAACGCCCACCTATTTCAGGAGAACGGCAAAGTCACAACGGACGGCGCCGCAATTCTGTCCAGCGCCATCTCCCTCTGGAAGAGGGTTGGGGTGGGGCGTCCCGGCTGCCAGCGTATTTCACTTTTTTTTGTCCTACCTGGCGCATCTCCGTCCCCCCCCTGACCCGGCCGCCAGGCGATTCATGCCAGTTTCACGCCCGCCTTGCTAACGTGCTTCAATTGCTCCGCTTATACTAACGCGGCTCATGGAGCTGGGGCGTGTTTCACTGTCGCGTGCAGCCCCGCCGACAATTGCCATCTCAAGGGAAGCCCATTCATGAAGTCTGACGCCGTTCACCGGACTGCCGCACACTTGATCGCAGTTGGCCTGGCCCTGACCACCGTTTGCTCGGTCGCCGGCGCCGCCGATTGGCCCACCTGGCGCCGCGATGCCCAGCGGACCGCCGTGACCGGCGACTCCCTGCCGGCCCAGTTGTCGCGGGCCTGGTCAATCAAACTGCCGCCGCAAGTGCCGGCCTGGCCCGAGGACGTGCGGCTGGGGTTCGACGCACAACTGGAGCCGATCGTGGCCGCCGGTACGCTGGTGGTCGCGTCGGCCACGGCCGACTCGGTCTCCGCGTACGACGCCGCCACGGGCGCCGAGAAATGGCGATTCTACGCCGCAGCGCCGGTCCGCTTGGCGCCGCTGGCGCACGCCGGCCGGCTGTACTTCGGCATCGACGATGGCCGCTTTCACTGCTTGTCATTGGACAACGGAAAGGTCGAGTGGACCTTGAACGCCGCGCCGAGCAATCGGCACGTGCTGGGCAACGAAAGGATGATCAGCGTTTGGCCGGTCCGGGGCGGATCGGTGCTGCTGGACAACAAGCTGTACTTCACCTGCGGCGTTTGGCCGTTCGAAGGGACGCTGCTGTACTCGATTGATCTTAGCGAGGGTGCTCCGCGCGACGAGGCGGGCGTGCCGCCTTACACCAACACCACGCTGCCGAATCTGTCGCCGCAAGGTTACCTGGCCGCCCACGCCGGTCGGCTGTTCATTCCTTGCGGGCGCTCCAAAACCGCCATGCTCGACTTGGCCAGCGGTCGATTTCAAGACCTGAACTACGACTCCAAGGGGCGGACCGACTATCACGTGACTTTGGCCGACAAATGGCTTCTGCACGGCGATCGGGTGGTGAACGTCGAGACCCAGATGGGCCTGAACATCACGGCCGTGCGACCGGTGGCGACCGACAAGCTGGTCTATTCGCCCGACCGCGACAGCCTGGCGACGCACACGCTGGAGAACCTGACCGAGAAAGAGTCGAAAGATCGCCGCGGCAACGTCATCAAGCGGCTGGAAAGCGCCAAACTGTGGCAGCTTGAGCTCAAGGAAATTGCCGACTGTCCGGTGGCCGGCGACGAACCGGCCGAACGCCGGTGGCGCAGCG
>CAYWTU010000343.1:0-5261 GCA_964461275.1 uncultured Pirellulales bacterium
GATGTGCGCCGACGAGTCGTACCTGTTTCCCGACCCCTATCCGTCGCGCGAGATCTGGTGCCACACTCGCTGTGCAGACACCGAGCGCCGATTGGCCGCCATCCCCGCCCATCAGGAGACCGTGCTGATCAGCCACTTTCCTTTGCACCCCGACGTGGTTCACTTACCCGCCGTCCCTAGATTCTGTTTGTGGTGCGGTACCGAGCGAACGCGCGACTGGCACCTGCGGTTCCGGGCTCACGTGGTCGTCTCGGGGCACCTGCACATTCGCTCGACGCGATACATCGATGGCGTGCGATTCGAAGAAGTGTCGCTGGGCTACCCACACCAATGGCGGCCCGAACGCGGTATGGATTTCTACCTGCGGGAGGTGCTGCCCGGGCCGGCCAGGGCGTTTGCGTCTTTGTAACCCCTTTGAATGTAGTGGGTTACGGCTACACAACCGACATGTCACTAATAGTCATAGTGGCGCACCCGGCTTCTTGGGTTGTGGAGACCTGCAATGCGACTGACGCTGCGGACCATGTTGGCTTACATGGACGACATCTTGGAGCCGGCCGACGCCGAAGACATCGGCGGCAAGATTGCCGACAGCGAATTTGCCACGGGATTGATGACCCGCGTGCGCGACGTCACGCGGCGGATGCGGCTGGGGGCGCCCAAACTTCGCGGGCGGTCGATGGGAGTCGACCCCAACACGGTGGCCGAGTATTTGGACAACACGCTGTCGCCGGAACGCGTACCCGAGTTTGAGAAGATCTGTCTGGAGTCGGACGTTCACCTGGCGGAGGTCGCGTCGTCGCACCAGATTCTAGCGCTGGTGCTGGGAGAACCGGCCGAGGTGACGTCGAACTGTCGCGAACGGATGTACCATTTGGTGCATCACCAACATGTTGACCTGGAGGAGGACGAACCGGCTCACGACGAAATTGCCGTGGCGCCGCTGGAGCCCGCTGCGTCGGCGGCCGACGACGGCATCGTTAAGCGTCGGCCCGAAGTGCCGGAGTATCTACGCGAGGTGGAGACATCGGGCAGCGGAGTGTGGCAGTGGGCCGTGGCTGCGTCGCTGGTGGTTTTGTTAGGGGGCGCGATTTGGATGGCGGTTCGCCCGGACTCGTCGGCGCCAGTTGCCTCGCAGCGCGCCCCGGAGGCGCAGGCTGTGGCGCAACTTCCCGCCGAGGCGCAAGCGGATCCCGCCGCCCCGGTGGAACTTGATCAACCGCCAGACCTCGTTGCGGCGCCGACCGCAAACCGGGATGCGACCGCCGACGAAACATCGGCCGGCGGCGCATCGGTCACTGCCGACGGCAGCGCGCCTGCGGTGGCAGATGTCGCGAGTTTGCCGGGTGCGGAAGCCGGCGGCGCAGCGCCTACCCCGGCAAACTCCGCCGTTTCGCCGGCCGAACCATTCAACGCCGAGATTGGCGTTGAGTCGCCCTCGGCGCCGCCGGAAACGTCCGCGGCAGTGGAACCGCCGGCCGTTGCCGGCAATGCCGCGGAAACGCCCGCGACAACCGGTGAGATCGCTGAACCGGCCGCGCCAGACGTGGGTGAGGCGCTGGGCGCGGCGCCGGCTTCGCCGGTGGGCCGGGTCACAACGAATCGGCAAGTGCTGCTGGCGCTGCCGGCCCACCGCGGCGAATGGCGGCGGGCCGGGTCGAATGCCACCGTCTATTCCGGCGACACGCTGCTGGCGCCCCCCACCTATCGCAGCACCGTGGCATTGCGCAAAGGAATCACCATGGAGTTGTTGGGGAGCAGCCAGGTGACGCTGTTGCAAGCCGACGCCAACGGCGTCCCGGGCATCGCGCTGCAGTATGGCCGAGTCGTGCTGATGAACATCGATGCGGCCGGCGCGCCGCTGAGGATTACCGGGCCCGGATTGGAAACGGTGCTGACGTTTGCCGCCGGCGAATCGGCTGTCGCATTGGAAGCCCAGCCGCTGCACAATGAAGGGGTCGATCCCGAGCTGGCCCCGGTCGAGTGGAATATCGACCTGTACGCCGTGAGCGGACAGATCGATTGGCAATCCGAATCTCCGGCAGCCGGCGCTTCGTTGTCCGCGCCGGCCCATCGCCGGATTGCCGGCCTAGCGCCCTCCGCGCCGCTGACCGCCGAAGATTTTCCCGCTTGGATCGTGGCCGACCGATTAAAGCCGATCGAGCAGAAGGCCTCGGACGCCTTGGAGTTGGCGCTGCGCGGCGACCGAGCGATTCGGCTGTCGCTCCACGAGCTGGTCGACGACCGCAAAGAAGAGGTGCGGGCCATCGCCGCGCGGACGCTGGCTCAACTGGAAGATTACGAACCGCTGTTGTTGACCCTTTCCAACCCGCACCAACAGGCCTATTGGTCGGAACAGGTCGGACAGTTGCGCTCGGCCGTGGCCCGCGGTCCGCAGTCGGCGGCCATCGTGCGTCAGGCGATTGAAGTTCGCCGCGGCAAGGGCGCCCCGAAAATCTACCGACTGTTGTGGGGCTATACCGACGGGCAGCTCCGCGACGGAGGTTCTCGCGATCTAGTGGCGGGGTTGGACGATGATGATTTGTTGGTGCGGGTACTGAGCTTTTGGAATTTGCGGAGCATCTCTGGGGGACGGACGTTGAATTACCGGCCCGAGGACCCGCCCGCCAAACGCCAGCCACACGTACAAAAGTGGCGGCAGCGGGATGCTGACGGCCTGATCCGGATTGCCGAGGGATAAGTCGCCGCCGTCGACGTTCCCCTTTCCCCGCCGCGACTGAAAATCCCTGCCACTGGGTAGATCGTCGCATCAAAAAAGCGCAATCGATGCATTAGCCGATGTAATGCCGGTCTGCGGTAAATTGCAGCCGATGGGAATCGGCCCCTTTGTCCGGTTTTCCGCGCGGCGATAGAATACGGCGATGCGACTTTGGCGGTACGGCCGGCGGCAAAACCCTAATCCGTTTGTTCGCCGTAATTTACGGCCGCGCCACTGCCGGCCCGCCGGATCGGCGCAGCGGCTGATATATCAAGCCGCCGGGGGTAGGATCGGTTGGGGCCGAACAATTTGTTAGACTCAGAGCGCGCCAAAGGCGGCGCGGTTTGTCAGGCGGTAAGGAGGACTAGCCGGTGCAAGTCACAATTTCGACGCGGCACGGCCACATCAGCGAGGCGACCCGTGAAAAGGTTGCTGCAAAACTGGAGAAGCTCTCCAAGTTCTTCGAACGGCTGATGGCGATCGAGTTGACGATCGATTTGGAACACAAGGAAACCCCCAGTTTGGACCTACGCGTCTCGGCCGAACACAAGCACGATTTCGTTGCCAGTGAGCGAGGCGAAGAATTGATGGCGGTCTTGGACGGCGCGATTCATAAACTTGAGCAGCAATTGCGAAAGTACAAGGAAAAAGTTCAAGATCACCATCGTGCTCCCGAGCCCAAGCCGTAGACCGGCGCCGTCTGGCACTGCGCGGCGTTGACGGCGGAGCGCCGCCGAACCAGATCCATCCCAATTCCACATGCGACCGGAGTTACGCCATGCGAAGGCCCGTTGGACCGCCTTGCCGCCGCTCCGATGAAAGGACCGATCCGGATGAAGTTTTCCGACTTCGTATGCCGTGACGCGGTGCGATCCGACATCACGGCCGAAGACAAGCCCGGCGTTATTCGCGAACTGGTGCAGGCATTGGTGGACGCTGGGAGCATCGTCGCCCACGAGGCGGATGGAGTCGTCAAGGCGATTCTCAAACGGGAAGACCTGGGGAGCACGGGCATCGGCAATGGAGTGGCCGTGCCCCACACCAAGCACCCCGGTGCGACGCGGCTGTTGGGCATGGTGGGCGTCTGCGACCGGGGCGTCGATTTCGACAGCCTGGACGGCGAGAAGGTGCATTTGTTCTTCTTGCTGGTCTCGCCGCCCGATCGACCGGGCGACCACCTGCGGGCGCTGGAGAACATCTCGCGGCAACTGCGCGAAGACACGTTCTGCCGGTTTTTAAAGCGCTGCCGATCGCCCGGGGAGATACTAGCGCTTTTGGACGAAGCGGACGCCAAGCAGGGATGAACGTTGCGGCAGATTCTTGTGAAAAGAAGGGCGTGACAGCAATGAGAGCGTGACAGCAATGAGAGCGTGACAGCAATGAGAGCGTGACAGTGGAAAGGGGCGTGGGACAAGTGAAGCATTCGAGCGCGGCCGTCGCGACCGACCGGCCCGCTCGGTCCCCCGTCGAGCCAAAGGCCCGACCCGGTATGGAACAAATCCTCTCGCGACAAGCGGTGGTCACCAATCCTCAAGGCATACACGCGCGACCGGCCGACTTGTTCGTCAAGCTGGCTAAGCAATTTCAGGCCCGAGTGGAGGTCGTGTGCCGCCGGCAGCGCGTGGACGGTAAGAGCATTTTGGACATTTTGACCTTGGCCGCTGAGAAAGGAACCGAATTGACGCTCGAAGCATCGGGAGTCGACGCCGCAGAGGCGCTCGAGGCATTGGGCAAACTGATTGAAAGCGATTTTGGAGAGAACCCCAGCGGCTCAACCTGAGTCGCTGCGCGACGGATGACCGTCGCAGACCGCGAATGGATTTGCTGGCCGAGGTCCGGCGCCCGCTGCCGGATTGTTCGTGCCGCCAATCACCGCACACGTAGGAAGTCATGCGTTGCACGTCGCACAGCCGCCGCGGCGGCTGGCTGCGACGTGTGGACGCCTTGTGAAGCCGCGAGCCTGGTGGGCCGCCCCGTGGGGCGGCGTTGCCGGTCGAACGCGATCGTCACAGGGAACCGCGCCCTGCCGCTTCGTTCGGCTTACGGGCCCGGCTCCTTGCGACGCCGGGCGCCGTCCCGGCACGATCAGGCCGTCGGCATTCACATGCAGAAAATACAAGGCATCGCCATCGCACCGGGCATCGCCATCGGCGAAGCGCTGGTGATGGACCACGAGGGATTCCGCATTCCCCGGCGGTTCGTCACGCGCGACGTGGTGGACGATGAGCTTGCGCGTTTGTCGGGGGCCATCGAATCCGCTGCCGGCGAGATCGAGCGCAATCGCGACACGGTGAGCCGAGAACTGGGCCAAGAATGCGGCGCGATTTTCGACGCGCATCTGCAAATGCTCCGCGATCCCAAGCTCCGTAGCGAGCTAGACGGGATGATCCGCGAGCGCCATTATTCGCCCGAATACGCCGTCAGCCGCGTGCTGCGCCGCTACGTCAAAGTGTTCGAATCGCTGGACAACCCCACCATGGCCCAACGGGCCCACGACGTGGTGGACATCGAAAAACGGTTGTTGCGCAACTTGCTAGGTACG
>CAYWTU010000344.1:0-5245 GCA_964461275.1 uncultured Pirellulales bacterium
GGCTTTCAGGTCATCACCGCAAACTATACCTCGGAGCTTCACAATGCCGAGGCGGACCTGCGGTGGCATTTGTGCGAGTCGCCGTGCGCCACGCTGTCGTTCATCTCCGGCGTGCGCTACCTGAGCTGGCGCGAGGAAATGACGCTGGTGGGCAAGGACAACTTCGATCCGAACCGGATCGAGACCACTCGGATTCGGACGTTCAACAATCTGATTGGCTGGCAGTGCGGCGGCGAGTTCTCGCACGGCTTGATGCAGGGGATGATTCACCTGGGCGGATCCGGCAAGGCGGGTATCTACGGCAACCCGGCCCTGCAACACACGACGAACATTTATCGGGGGCCGGCGGCGGGACTGGGCGTTGAAGGGCGCAACCTAGAGGCGTCGACAGCCGGGATCTTGGAAGCTAGCCTGCACGCCACCTTGCTGTTGACCAACCATATTCGGCTGCGGGGCGGATACCAGGTAATGTATCTCACGGGCCTGGCGCTGGCGCCGGACAACTTGCGGCTGAACGAGACGACGATCCGCGACATCGACGTGCCGGGAATTCCCGCGCCCGCCGGCGCGGCCCAGCGGATCAACAACGACTCGGACCTGTTTCTCCACGGCCCATTCGCCGGCGCCGAGATTCGATACTAAGCGGCCTGGGTTGATTCTCCTGCGCGATGCCGCGTGAGGAGAAGCTGCCGCAGGATGCGCAGTTAACGACGTCCGGGTCGTCGCTCGTGAGACTTACGATCCGGCGGCGGCCGAAATGCTGCTCAGCCGCGAAATCGAATAGCTCATGCTGAAGGGCAGCACGCCGTAGACCCCTTTGGTAAAGACCTGTTCGATCACGTCGTTGGCGACTTTGATCGGGGCCTTGGGAACGACCACGATATCCGAGTCGTTGAGCCAGATTTCGTCGGACGGGCCAGGCGACTTGGCGTACAGCGCGCCGCGAATGTCCAGCATGGTGGCCAACAGCCGCCAATCGTCGGCGCGGCGGAACACCACCACTTGGCGCAAATTGGCGCCGACGTTCCATCCGCCCGCCAGCGCTACCGCCTGCATGACCGTGGTCGGACCTTCCAGTGTGAACCGTCCCGGCGTCTTCACTTCACCCACGACGAACACGAACCGCGGCGCCCGCTGCACCAGCACCGGCGTGACTTCGACTCCTTCCACCTCCGACGAATACCGCTGCTGCAATTCGCGGGCCAGTTCGTCGATCGTCAGCCCTTGCACGGGCACATTCCCCACCACGGGCAATTGAATGGTTCCCTCGGGCGTAACCTTGGCCGGCCGCACCTGACCACCGTTGCCGAACTGGCTGTTGACCGATTGGCGCAAGTCGTCGAGCTTGGTGTTGACCTTCAGCGGCGTGACGGTCACCGCCGGCTCGCGGTAATACTTGGTGTACAGCTTCTCCAGTTCCAGCCGGAGCTGCTCGACCGTCCGGCCAGCGGCGCGGACCTGACCCAACAGCTTGAGCGTCACGGTCCCGTCGGGCTGCACGATCAGCTCGCGGTCCAAGTCGGCGTCGGCCATCGACTCGATCCCAATCTGGTCGCCCACGTTCAGTTCGTACGCCCGTTCAGTTTCCTCACGCGTTAGGCGGTAGACGAATTCCAATTGATCGTCGACCCGCAGCCGATACTCGGGCACGTGCGAGGTACGAGCGTGACCGACGTATTCGCCTTGACCGAAAGCCTGCCAAGGGACCGGTCCCATCTGTCCCCAGTGCACCTCGCCGCAGCCGCCCGTGCAGGTGGCGTCGACGCCGGCGATCGGAAACGGCATGGCCGGATTGGGAACGTCAATACAGCCGCCTTTGCACCCCGCCTGACAGCCGGGGCCGCAGCCGGGGCCGCTTAACGAAATGTTTTGCGTCGTGGCTGGGCCAGAGGCGTCGACACGATTCGGATGCGCCGCGATGCGCAAGGGAGGTTCTGATGGATCGGGCAACGGCTCGAGCCGCGGCGTCAGGCGCGCCTGTTGGGCATGGACGCTAACCGTCACGAGCACGGCCGCGGACCAACCGAAACACCGCACGAGCCGCAGCAGTGCGCGAACTCGGGCGACCGCGTGAAACGCTTCCCAGCGATAATTGGAACTGCCGTGGCTCACGATTCGTTTTCCCCGTAGTCTGCAGTTGATTTGTCTTGTCGGTACTTGACGGCTGACGGCTAGCGCTTCCGCGTGCCGAACATTTCGTTGGCCGCGGGACGGCGCAGCGGCGGAGTCGCCGTGCCGCTTGCCCGCGGCTTGACGGCCGTGGCGCGGGATTGTTGCGACGTTGCGTCGGGCGTCCCGCGGAAGACGTCCGGTTTGACCCAATCGACCTGCGGCACACCGTCGGACGCCCCCCCCTCCGCGCCGCGTCGACCGGTCATCTTTTGCGCCGCATCCTGGGCCGCCCTGCGGGCCAGCATCGCTAGATCCTTCTCGCCGAGTTGCTCGTGCAAGTCGGCCAGGTTGTTCCAATTCTCAGGTTGGCCATAAGTGCTGACGCTGTTTTGCAACAGCGTGCGGGCCTCGGCGGTCCGGCCGTAGCGAACCAACAGCACGGCCAAATCGTTGGCAGCCATGAAGTTCTTCGGATCGGCGGCCACCGCCGCCTGTTCCAGCACAATCGCTTTGGGCTCGGCAGCGACAATGCTGCCCGGCTGCCGGGCGCCAATCACCGAATACAACTTAGCCAGGCCGTGCAGGGCCAACGATCCGCTGGGGTAACCCTGGACGCTGCTGGCCAAATGCTGCTGTGCGAAGTTGTAGTAGCGCTGCAAGGCGATCAGTGCCGGCACATCGCCCGACAAATTCTGCAAGAGTGGCGTCTCGTGCGTGGCGGCAACGCCTGACACGTTCATGCTGCCGTTGACCTTGCCGTCGCGAGGAATAAAGTCGTCCGATTCGTCGAGCGCCCGCAGGCCGGCGTTCAGCGATTGCACATGTGCGGTCGTTTGCTGGGCGGCGTCCAACGCCTGGGCCACCAGCCGCAGGCAGTTGAGAAACTCTGAGCGGGCGCTGTACAACGCGCCGCGGGATCCTAGAGCGAAGCCGCGACGCGTGTGCTCGTCGGCCAAGCGCATGACCGACTGCATTTCGCTGGCGGTCATGGCGCTGAGCGCAGGAGCGGCGGGCGCTTCCGCTTGGGGCAACACCGGACCGATGACGGGCGCGGCGGCTGGGCCGGTCGTCCCCGGTTGTTCGTCAAAGGGCAACGGCGCCACGCCGTACGGATCGTCATCAGGTCGGGCCGGCTGCGGCTGCTTGTCGTCGAACACCGGCAGCGGCGGCGGCGACTGTGCGGCGGCGGCTTGAGTGTCCGCGGCACCCTCGGGCATGATCAAAGCGGGTGCGGCGGATTCTTCAACCGTCTCGTCGAGTGTCGGCACGGCGAACGCTCGGGAAACATCGGCGGCCGCCTGGCGGATTCGTGGCGTAACCACGTTCGACGCGGGTCGCACCTGGGACAAGGACGATTCAAACCGCAGCTGGCTCCGCGCGGGCAACGGGGGTGCTTCGCCTTGATCGTCGTCGATGGCTGACTGCGTGGCGGGGGGGAGCTTCCAGTCGGTCTCCGGCGCTGGCGCGGAGGTCGAAAACACCGCGGCGCCTTCGGCAATTCCAAACACCTCGTTGAGCGGGATGTTGGTCGCGACTGGCTGCGAAGTGGCCGCCGGCCCTTCCGCGGGATCGCTTGGCTTCGTCCGGAGTTCTTGACGACGAAAGGCCAGAACATGGTTCTTAGAAGGCGTCGGCGGAATGTCGCCGGTCTCGTCAAACGCCGGAGGCGCCGAGGTGCTGACCGGCAGCTCAAGTGCGACCGGTTCGGTCGCGGTCGTCGTCAGGCCGTGGAGCGTGAAGGCAAACAGCCCTGCGGCGCCCAATACCGCGACGATGGCCAAACCTTTGGCCGCGCGGGCTGAAAACGAACGAGTGGGCAGCCGAGTCATCGTGCGTCCGTGCCAAGCAGGTGGTCGCTGCGCCGCATCCGTTGCGGCGTGTCTTCGACGATCAAATCGTCCGCCCCTGAAGGCGAGCCAAAAGAAATCCGCCGCTGCGCGATCGGGTTCGCTCAAATCGCGACATACATCCGGCTTACCGCGTGCGCACCGCATGTGATGCACGAGTGGAACCACGCGCACAGGCGTCTTTGCGGGTATAACCGGCCGCCGGTTGGGTCCACGGGCGCCGGCTGTATCGGCCGCGCGGGCGGAGAACCGCTGCCGGTGGATGATCCGCTGCCCGCGGCAAGATCGATACAACCGGACTGGGGACCGCTCCGGAATCCGCCGGCCCTGAACCGCGTGTCCAACCCGCAGGCGCTAAAACAGCCGACGCTGCTCGGCGCGGCCCAGGACGTAAGCGTTCAATCCTCCCTCGCGCAACCGGTCGACGAAGCTCTCGGGGCCATGGGTGCAATGGATCTCGCGCGGGGCGACCCGCTCGATCGCCTCCCAAAGCTCGTCATAGTCGGCGTGGTCGGACAACGGCACCGCGTAGTCCACTCCCAGGCGATACTTGGCCGCGCGGTCCTGTGCCCAGCCGGTGACGGCGATCGTGACGCTGCGGCGCAAGTTGCACACTCCCGCTGCACGATGCTTATGCGGCGGCACGACCAGCACCCGCCCCGGCGGAACGTGGCCGCAAAGCTCCGTATAGTCGCCCAACGAAACGCCGCACGCTTCGTAGGTCCGGCTTACGGCCGCGATGTCCGGGTGTTGCAGGACGGAAAAACCTGCGTCGGTGAGAATCCGCGTCACTTCTTGGGCCTTGCCGAGCGCGTACGCCTCGACCACGGGCGTGGCGTCGTCGGCAAGCGCCGCAGCGACAATTTCCAAGAGTTGCTCGATCACCACCGCCCGCGGGGCGCGGCGATATTGCGGCTGGCCAAAGGTGCTTTCGATCACCAGCACATCGGCGTGTGGCAACTCGGCGGGCGCCGCCGTCAGGGCCGCGCCCAGTTTGAAGTCGCCCGTATACAGCAACGAGCGATCGCCGTCTTCGGCCAGAAGCATGGCCGACCCCAGGCAGTGTCCGGCCGGAAACGTGGTCAGGCGGACGGCGGCCAATTCGTACGGAAGCCGGTATGGCAAATTGTGAACGGGCCGCTGTCCCAGTCGCAAGTGATACAGCTTGGCGGTTTCCGGCGTGCAATAGGCCAGTTCGTGCCGAGCCATGTGGTCGGTGTGGGCATGTGAAATGAATCCACGCGGCTGCCGACGGCGAAAATCGAACGCCAAATCGGGCTTGGTCA
>CAYWTU010000345.1:0-5218 GCA_964461275.1 uncultured Pirellulales bacterium
TCGCCGGTGGTCAGATCGATGATGCTCAGCCGGGCATGGCCCAAACCGATGTGCCCCTGGGGAGCAATCCATTGGCGCTGGCCATCGGGCCCGCGGTGGTGCAAGATGCGCGTGGCGTCGTGGAGGGCTTCGGGCGAGACCGGCTCTTGGGGAGAGAATATCGCGACGATTCCACACATGCGCCAACTCGCCGTAACTGGACAATTGCCAACGGGTTCTGAGTTGACACGAGGCGGCGCGACGCGTCAAGCGGCGGGGCGGCTCATCGCGATTCAGACGGCAAAGAAGTCACGTCGCCCGTTGGGTCCGTGTTGCTTCTACGGCGCCGCCGCGGTTTGTGGGTAGCGGCCGATGAGTTGGGCAAACGCTTCCTGCGAGTGCCCAATCAGTTCTTGGTAGTCGCAGGCCTCGATCTCTTCGCCCATCAGTTCCACGTCAAAGTAGCCGTCGTAGCCGGCATCGAGCAGCGCGTCGACCATTTCGCGCAGGGGTACTTCGCCTTCGCCCAAGCGGCAACGGTTTTGCTCGCGTTGGGGCGGTTCTTTGCTGTCGCCCAAGTGGACGATGGCGATTCGCGGCGCCAGTTCCGGCATCCGCGCGAGAAGCTGACGGTCGCGTCCAAGATGAAACGAGTCGAAGGCGAGTTGCACCTGGGGGCAGCCCGCCTCGGCGGCGAGTTCGAGGGTTTGATCCACATCGCTCAAAAAGGTCCATTCGCCGGCGTATTGCGAGTCCATCGGCTCGATCGCCAGCGTGACGCCCGCCGCGTCGGCCGCCGGCGCCAGTTGTTTGAGCGCGTCGCGCACGAGGCGCTTGGCATGATTCAACGTATGGCCGTTTCGCGGACCGCTGTAAACCACCAAGGTCGGCGCGCGGAGCATGACGGCTAGCCGAATCGCCTCCAGGCCATCGTCCACGCTTTCGCGAAAATTGCGGCCGTCGTAACCGGTGAACCCGCCCGTCCAGAGCAAATTGGAAACGGCCAGGCCGGTCTCGGCCAGCAGTTCAGCGGCCTTCTCTTCGCCGAAGTCAGAGAGCTTCTGGCGCCAAACGCCGATCGCCTTAATTCCGGCGGCGGCGTAGTGGGTGATGTCCTCGTCAAACGACCAACGGAACGTGGTCACTTCGTTGATGGACAGACGCTTCATCCGTGCTGGCCTCCAGTTGTTTGTCGCCTCGTCTAGCCGCCGGCGTCAGGCGTCAGGCGGAGGCGCAGTATCGGGCAACCGCGGCGACCTGTCCAGCAAGTGTCGCAGGTGACGGGCAGCCATGCATCAATTCGCGTTGATCGTCGGCGCGTTGTTGGCGGATGACGCCAACTCTACGCAGCGCGCGTGACTGCCTGCGGCGGAACTGTGGGAAAAAAAGCTTCTGCACGGATGGATTGACTTTTCTTCTGGGCACGTTCTTGTCGGCGGATGATGGCATGACAGCATCCGCCCAAGGCCAGGATCAGCACCACCGTCGGCGCCCCCAGCATGTGCAACAAGTCGGTGGCCGAGCGACCCACGATGTCGCGAGAGGTGCAGAAACCGGTGGCCAGCAAAGCCGCCAGCAGCCAGCGGCCGCGCGAGTTGCCGTCGACGACGGTCCAGCGCACCAGTGCCAACAGCGGCAGCAACAAGACCACGAAGTGCGCCTTGCTGGTCATGGGAC
This sequence comes from uncultured Pirellulales bacterium, assembly GCA_964461275.1. Taxonomy (GTDB): domain Bacteria; phylum Planctomycetota; class Planctomycetia; order Pirellulales; family CAYNRE01; genus CAYWTU01. The sequence continues at coordinate 1,657 of CAYWTU010000345.1, forward strand.
TGATGAGCAGCATCAGGCAGAGCACTGTGGCCGCCTCGAAGGCAAAGTCCAGCGGGTCGCGCCGTGGCCCCATCCTGCCTTCGTCGCCTTCGCGGGCCAGTGGCCCGGCGCCCCCACGACGCACCAAGGGCCAGGCGGCCGCCAACGCCGCCAAACAGGCCCCGGCCGTCCAAAGGCGAATGGCCTTCCGGTCCGAGTTGGACAACATTGGCTTGAGAATCGCCGGGTTGGTGGAGCCGGCTTGCCACATTCGCCAGCCTCGGTTTACGACGCCACCTAGCGATTGGTTGTGTCGCAAATCGGCGAACCATTGGCCAGGCGCCTGACGAGCGGTGTGGCGCAGGAAGTGTTGGTCCCAATCGGCCAGGTAGCTGCCGCCGTCGCGACGCGGGAATGTCCAATCGGGCGCCAGGTTGACCGATGCCGCCACAACGACCGCGATGCCGGCCGCGGCAAATTGGCGCCTCCAGACCAGATAGGGCACGAAGATCAGCGGCGTACATTTCATGGCGGTGGCCAGACCCAGGCTTACGCCGCCGGCGACCGGACGTCGCTGCCATACGAGCCACAGGCCCGCCAGCAGGAAGGCGGCAATAATGACGTCGAACTGACGATGCGTGATCGGCGCCGCCACAAAGCGAACCGCCAGAATCGCGGTGAGCCAGAACACCGCCTGCCACCGCGGCGGCAATTTGGTCAGCGCTGGTCCATTCACCAATCGCCAGGCGGTCCACATCACCGCCGCGGTGGCCAACGCATTGGCCAGGTAGAACGCCCGCTGCGCTTGGCGCGGCGACCAATCGGCCACCGGAGTGACGAGCCACGCCATCAGCGGCGGGTACGAATAGGCGAACACCTCGCCGGGCCGATGGATCGCATCGCCCGCGACCATCCGCCGGGCTGCCTTGAGATAGCAGGTGGCCCAGTCGCCTCGCTCGGGATGGCGCAGGATGGACACCCCCTCCCAGCCGATAAACAGTAGGCAAAGCATCGCTGGGCCGTACCGCAGCATGCGCAGCCGCGTTGTAGCAGGGTTGCCTTGCGAAACGGCTGCTGCTTTGTGGCCATCCATGGCGTTCGATTTCCGTGTACGACTGCGGGCAGGGAATGCTAACGGGCTGTCGATCATCGGCGAATGGCGGCGGCGTGCTGGCGGCGGGCGGTTAGAATCTGGTCGAGCACCGCGCGGCCCGGTCCGTAGTCTGCTTGCATGGCCAATGCGCGTTGCGCGCTGGCTTCGGCTTGATCGGCGTGTCCGGCCAACAACTGCGCCTCGGCCAACCGCGCCAACACCTCAGGCGACGACGGGCCGCGTCGATCGGCGGCTTGCAATTGTGCTGCCGCGTCGGCGTAGCGCTGCAGGGCGGTGCTGGCCAGCCCCATGAGGTACAGCGCCCTCACCGGTTCTTCGCCTGCCGGATAGGCATCGACCAACGACTGCAAGTGCACGAGCGCCCGCTGTGGTTGACCGTGGGTCAAGTACAGCTCCGCAATCGCCATCAAAGCGACCTGATTGTCAGGCTCAAAGCTCAGGGCTCTATTGAAATCGGCGATCGCCTGATGCGGTTGATTCTGGCGCTGCACGACTTGACCGCGGACGGCCCAGGCGGCGGACGACTTGGGATCGAGGTCGATCGCCTGATCGATGCTCTTTCGGGCAGGTGTGACGTAACCTTGCGCCAACTGCATTTCAGCCAGGCGCACGTGCACTCGTGGGTTTTCGCCGTCAAGCTCGATCGCTTCTTCAAGCTGGGTAATGGCGTCAGCGGGTTTCTGGCGCTGCCAGAGGGCCTCGGCGAAGTGCTGCCGCGCTTCGGCGTCGATGGGGCAGGTCTTGGTGGCCTGGGCCAAGTATCGTTCCGCCTCGGTGAAGTCGCCGCGCTCGATGGCACTGAGACCCTGTTGGGCCAGGTGACGACAACTGACCACCGACTCCTGAGCGGCAGTGCGACCCGCCCTAGAGGTGCAGCCCAGCGCGCCGCCGGCCAACAGCGACGAAAACGCTGCCGCCGCAAGGTATTTCCCCCAACGAAATTGACGTGGCCAACCGCAATTCTTTCTAGTGTCGTGTGACCGCGGGCCATTGAGCGGCGACAGACTCTGAGCCCGACGGTCCGCGGCAAGCCGCCGAGGTTTGATCGCACGAGCAAAAATCATCGAGCAAAGCATGACGATTGTCACGGACTGCGGCGGCAGGAAGTGGTTGACGTGTCAGAAGTTGCGACGGGGGGCCGAGCTTGCGCGCAGGACCGGCGAATGCTAGCCATGCCCCTGCCGCCGGGCAAGACAGACTGGGAGCTGCGATGTTCGTTGGGGCCTTGTTTTGGTACCATGTCGGGCGTCGGCTCTGATGGGGCCGACGCCGGGAAGGCTTCACAAAAGGGGGGGCCGGACGATGAAGGATCTATTGGGTAAATCTGCTGAGGTGCGACGAACCCGGTGCAGCATTTGTGGCACGGAGATGGTGCTCAGCATCGTGCGGACATCGGGCGACGCGCCTTGTCCAACGTGCGGCAGCTTGCTGTGGTGGTTTCGCCAACGGTTAAGCGAGGACTATGGCGTGGCGGCCGACCAGGTGACGCCGGCTACATCCTTTGCGGCCGACCTAGGGACCGATTCGGTGGACCTATGCGAGTTGGCCTTGGAGTTGGAGCAGGAATTCAAACTCGAAATTCCTGACCGCGACGTCCAGCAGATGAAGACCGTGGCCGACGCCATTCGATACGTCGAAACGCACCGCGGACAATAGCGACGTCTCAGCCAGCCGGTGGGGCCGCGGTGAGCGGCTGCCGCTGATGGTCTTCCCATCGGTTGCCACACACCGAGTGAGGGATGACCGCAATGCCGGCAATGTTCAACAAGCTCGGGCTGCACTTCGTTTATCCCGAGAGTTGGTCGTTGGACGAAGACCAGACCGACGAAGAGAATTCGGTGGTGACGGTCTATGGTCCGGGCGGGGCATTCTGGTCATTGACCGTTCATCCCTCCCAGGCCGACCCGCAGGCGCTAGCCGACGCGGCGTTGGAAGCGCTTCGCGGCGAGTACGAGCAATTGGACATTGAGCCGATTGCGGCAAAGATGGCCGGCAAGACATTGGTCGGCTACGAGTTGAACTTTTATTACCTGGACCTGACCAGCACGGCCTGGTTTCACGGCGTTCGTCACGGCAACGCGACGTACCTGATCTACAGTCAGGCCGAGGACCGCGATCTGGATGAGGTGGCGCCGGTATTCGCGGCGATCACGACGAGCTTGCTGCGCGGATGAAGCGCGGGCGCGTTGCCTGTGGCGCAGAGCGCTGGCGCTTGTACGTCTGACTAGAGCAGGAAGTCGGCCGCGGTCAGGGCCCGCGGTGAACGCACCTCGAACTCCAGATCGGCCACGCCGTCGCCGTTCACGTCGCCGCGGACCATGAAGGCGCCGCTACCGGGGACCGCCTGGACGACAAGTTGACCGGCCACAAGCGTAAAGCTGTTGGCCCAGACGAAATCATTGTTTCCGCCCACCAGCGTGCTGAAAGTCGGGGATAATGATATGGGCACCGACACCGATCAGTCGGTCG
>CAYWTU010000346.1:0-5202 GCA_964461275.1 uncultured Pirellulales bacterium
TATGGGAAGCTGTATGCCCGATGGTTCAACGATAGCTAAAGAAAACCGCCCGGACCGTCCCGCGTGGGGACGGCTAGGTCGTTCTGCCGCAGGATGTAACAGGACTCTGCCTACTTTCGAACCCGCGACTCTTGGACGCTGCGCTCGGCGGTCGAGCAGCCATCGGCACTACAGAGTTCAGTCGTAACGCGAGGCCAAACGCAACACCTCCGTCGCCACGCGGTTCAAGTTGTGCCGCGGAACGATGGGGACTTTGGCCGGGCAGGGGTCGTCCGTGATGACGGCTACGATATCCGCATGCTCCAGCGCCAGCGGATCCTGATCCACGCCGGCCCGCCAGACCTCGAGTTTCGCTCCCGGCAGCGCCAGGTGTCCTTCGACCAGCACCAGGTCGCAATCGGCGAAAAGCGGCGCCATTGCCGCGTAACGGTCGGCCGTGTCGGGACCGACGTCGTGCGGTCGGAACACGGCCGTCATCCGTGGCGAGAGGATGCCTACCACGGCCGCCCCCGCCTCGCGGTGCCGATGCGAATCCTTGCCGGGCACGTCGAGTTCGTGCTGATGGTGCGTGTGCTTAATCGTGCCCACGCGCAGGCCCTGGGCCGCGAAGTGCCGAATCAGATCTTCGACCAGCGTGGTCTTGCCGCTATTCTTGCGGCCCACAATGTGTACGCGCTTCACGACAAAGGCTTTCGGCTACCGGACGCCCGCGGATTGGTTGGGCTCAAGTTGATACACCGACGGTTGAAAAACGCCGCACGACTGGCAGTCATCCGGCTCCTCGTCGCTAAACGGCTGCACGCCGGCTTTCGGCGCCGCGACGCCGAGCAACGTTCGTTCGACGGGAAGGAACGCGGCCAATAGACCGGCGGCCACGAAGTATAACCCAGTTTCAGCCTTGCGGCGCACGGCATGGGCAAAGGCCGGCGCCCACCAACTCAGATGCTCATGAAGAAAATCATATTGGGCCTGCCGACAGGTTTCGCTGTGCTCCCCCGCGGTGGCCACGTCTTCGCCGGTGCGATCGAACGCCGTTCGCTGCTTGTACAACAACAGGGCCATGAATTCCAGTTCCGTAGCCACGTGATCGGGCCGTTCGCCGCGCTCGCTGCCGGGCTGCAAGCCGAACGCCCGATAGAAGCCGCCGATGTCGGCCATCTGCTGCGCGCGAAAGAACGTGTCTTCGTTCCGCTGGTACTCGGTTTCATACGGCGGGCACTCTCGATTGAAGACCAGTCCGAAAGTCCGGACGTATTCGTCCTGCAGTTGTTCGGCGGAACGGGCGAGTTGCGCGAGTGTCGGGCGCAGGTCGAGCGCCTCGATCGGCAGCTCGCCGAACCCCAAGTCAATCGATTCGTTGGCCAGATGTTCGTGCAACAAGTCGGCCGCCAGCCGGGCTACGGCCTGACTATGCGGATTGAGAACCAGGGTCTCCCAGGCCGGTCCGCGCGGATCGCTGAAAAGTCCCGCCAGAAACCGATACAGCGTTTCGCGGGCCAAGTCCAAAGCGGCGTCGGTCGTTGCGGCGGGGATGCGGGCAGTCGTGGTCATGGGAGTGATTGGTTGTTCGCGAGAGTAAAATCAAATCGAATTAGCGTGTAGTTCCTTGGGACGCTCCATCACCGGCTCGTCGATGGTCACGCGAACCACCTCCTTGTCGAACTTGTTGAAACCGATGATCGTATCGTTGTACAACTCCTGCACCTTCTCTTGGCCGTTGGGCAATCGGACCGGTATCTCGGCCACCTTGGGTCCCTTTTCAATCTTGAACCGGAAGAGAATCTGCCGCTGGGCACGAAACAACTGCAGCACGGCCAGCAGTTCACGGTCGGGGCACGAATACTGCTCGATGGCGCTTTCCACGCCGGGGCCGAACATCTGCATCAGGTAGGGCCGCGGAACCCAGCGCGGCGGAATGTAGAACCCGTTGGGTTCCGTGCCAAACTGCGGATACAAGGGGAGCGCCACTTGCCGCTCGCGGATGAGGTAGTGCAGCGGGTTGTCGGGCCGGGCCGCCCAGCGGCCGTCGTCGCCAATCTCCACCAATCCCTGGAGGCGGCTCTTGCCCACGCAGACTGACATGCAGCGGGTTTCGATCGGCGCGCCGTCGGGGCACAACTCGGGGTCGCTGCCCTCGATGCGCGGATAACAGCCGACGCACTTCTCGCTGGTGTGAGTGTTGCCGCGGTACATCACCTTCTTGTACGGGCAACCCTCGACACACTTGCGGTACCCTCGGCAACGCGTTTGATCGATCAACACGATGCCGTCTTCGGGCCGTTTGTAGATCGCCTGTCGCGGGCAGGCGCCCAGGCAGCCGGGGTAGGTGCAGTGATTGCATAGCCGGGCCAAGTAAAAAAACCACACGCGATGTTCGGGCAATTGCGTTGAACCGTTGAACGCGCCCGGTTGCCATTTTCCTCCGGTTGCGGAGTCTTCGTGCACATTGGGGGCGGCCCATTCGGCCTCACTGGGCAGGTAGCCCATGACCTGTTGCGGACCCTCGGGGCCGACGCGTTTCTCGGCGGCCTCGAAGATCGTTTTTCCGGCGAACGAGCCGTACGGTTTTTCAGCGGCGTCCTTGTCGGCGGCGTTCCAGACCTGCCCGCCCGGGTTGGCCTCTTCCAGCATCTGCAACAACTTGGCGTCCCAATGCCGTGGATAACCGCCGAACGGTTTGGTCTCCACGTTGTTCCACCACATGTACTCCTGACCGCGCGAGAACGTCCAGGTGCTCTTGCACGCCATCGTGCAGGTCTGACAGGCGATGCAGCGATTGATGTTGAACACAAACGCGAACTGCCACCGGGGGTGGTGCTCGTCGTAGGGATAGCTCATGTCGCGGCCAAGTTGCCAGTTGTAAACCGAAGGCATGGCTCGTTCCTTTCTTTGGGCCTATTTCAGAACCCATCGCCGGCGGGGCCGGACGCGAACGCTAATTCAATTGGCCGGGCAGCGTGATCTGCACCACCTGCACGTCTTCTTCGGGATCGACGACCGTTTCGCGGAACCGCAACTGTCCCCAGCGGGCCGCCAAGGTTTCCACGCGGCGCCGCACCTCGGCGTCGCCATAGAACTCGCGGAGTTGGTTCAGCACCGGATAGCCGGGATGCTGGAACAACGACAGCAATTGCTCGACGCTCCAACCCATCCAGGCGAACTCCTGCAGGATGCACTCGAGCATCACGTCGGGATCGCCAATGGCCGGCTGGGCCATCAACTCCAACGGGTCGTCATTCTCTGCCCTGCGCGACAGGGGATGAACCTTCTCCACCCAGCGGTCGTCCGGTCGATCATCGGCGCTCATCGGATCACCCTTCTACGCGGACGTAACCGCCTGTCAGGTACAGTTGGTTGGCCGGCGCTTGGCTGTGGGGGCCAAACGCGACGGCGGCGCCTTCCCACACCCCCTTGCCGCCGATTCCGCCCGCCTCGGCCTTGACGATCCGCACTAGCGTCTCTTTGGGAACCGTGTTCACCGCGTGGTTGTCCGCCTCCCCGCCGAACATGAACCCCATCTTGAGCTTCGCCTTGTGGAACAACGTGTCGGTCTGGTGCATCGGCATCAGCCAGTTGCGGGTGCACGATTGTTGCGACCCGTACCGCAGGTTGGCTTGATAGCCGGTGTCCTCCGAACGAGCGCGGCCGTCCGGCCGGGTCTCATGCGCCAAGACGGTCTTCTCCGTGGCGCAGAACGGCGCGTGTTTGGTCATCACCACGCCGCGTGGATAGCTGGTGTTGAACGTGACGCGCACCATCAGCCGCGCCACCTTGGCCCGGGCCGGGTCGTTTTGCCAACCGCGGAACGGCCGGTCCGCTTCATTCGAATCGACGTACACGTAGTCGCCGTTGTTCAGACCTAGTTCGGCCGCGTCGTCCGGCGTGATGTGCAATTGATGGTCACCTACAAACGGCAACCGTTTGTCGGCACGGTAAGCGTCGGCGTAGTTCGAGTCCCACATGATATGCCAATCCACGTTCGACCAGCTGCTGTGGACTCGGTGCCGCGTCTTGGGCGTCAGCAGGTAGAAGCGGTAGCCCTGCTCCCAGAGGGGGTTTTGGGTCTGCTGCACCTCGCTCCAAGGCAGCTTGACGTTGCGAATCGTCCGCTCGTCCCAATGCATCGCGTCGCGCCCTAGGCCGAAGTCTTCGGGCCGAATCAGCGGGTTGGTGCTGACGATCACGTTGGGCAAATAGGGCGTCGCCTCGGGTCCTTCGCGGTGGACGATGAAGTTCTCGCCGTGCAGAATTGCCTCGGGGATGTCGCAATAGGCGTTGAGCCGGCCGGTGTCGGTCCAAAACGGCATGTTGTCGTGGATGTTTTCGTAGAACGGAATCCGCGGGTACGTGCGGAACAACATCAAAGCCACGCCGCTATCGCCGTACTTGCCGGCCAGGATGTCGTCCACGGTGTAGCCGCGGGTAGTGGTCGAGGAATCCAAGAGGCGTTGGATGTAGACCTTCACGCCGTTTGCCTTGTCGTCCAGGATGAACCGCCAGTAGTCGGCGAACCGCTGGTCGCCGGTCTCTTTGGTCAGGGCCTCGGCCGACTCGGCCAGGATGTGTGTGTCGTCGCGAGTGTCGTACAGCGGCGGAATGCCCCCCTTCCAAATCTGCAGGTACGGGTTTGAGCACGAGGCGGTGATCTCGTAGGTTTGGAACTCCATCCAGGTGTTGGCCGGGTAGACCAGATCGGCGTACTCGCACGAACTGGTCATTTCCACGTCCTGGGCGATGATGCAGTCGATCTTCGGATTGACGTTGAAGAACATGTCGTAGGCGTGCTTGGCGTTGTTGAACAGGTTGACATTGGCGAACCACAACAACTTGGTCGGCGTCGGCATGTGTGTGTCGCCGGTGAAGCACTGCCGGCCGTTCTTCGGCGTCTCGACGATCAGCGGCCGCTCGCCGTGATTCCAATAGGCCGGCTCCTCGTCCTTGGCGGTCTTGTTGACCTTGATCGATTTGCCGTTGGCCGTCGGGTCCAGGTTCGGCGCGAAGGGGTCTTCGGCGATCCACCCCAAGAAGCCCGGTCCCGACTCCGGCGAGCTCTGGAACAGCGCCGACTTGTAATTGCCGGCCCACGTAAAGCATCCGGCGCCGGGTTTGCCCAACTGGCCGGTGAGCATCACCGGCAGATACTGCGCACGGTTGGCCAGCGTGGCGTGGACCCAATGGTTGATCCCCTCGCCGACGTGTATC